>NZ_SRLW01000012.1:0-64885 GCF_006518215.1 Myxococcus sp. AB025B | reverse complement strand
GCTCGGGCGTCTCCTGCGCCAGGGCGAGCGCGGGCGAGGTGAGGGAGAGGATGAGGGCCAGGGACCAGCGACGCATGCGACCTCCGAGAAGGGGCGGAGCGTAGCAGAGCGGGGCGCCCTGGCGCGTGCCGGGTGTGGACCCGGCGCACCGGGCGGCTGGGCGGCCGGCAGGACACGGCCACATAACATCCGTGCATGCCGGGGCAGAGGTTGGTATGGGGGCGCCCCGATGCCCAAGCGTACCGATATCCGCAAGGTTCTGGTGATTGGCTCGGGCCCGATTGTCATCGGGCAGGCCGTCGAGTTCGACTACTCCGGTACTCAAGCCATCAAGGCTCTCCGGGATGAAGGCGTGGAGGTGGTGCTGCTCAACAGCAACCCCGCCACGGTGATGACGGACCCCGAATTCGCCTTTCGCACCTATATCGAGCCCATCACCGTCGACGCGGCGGAGCGCATCCTCGCCGCCGAGCGGCCGGACTCGCTGCTGCCGACGATGGGTGGCCAGACGGCCCTCAACCTGGCCAAGGCGCTCGCCGAGCAGGGCATCCTGGAGAAGTACGGGGTGCGGCTGATTGGTGCGTCGCTGGAGGCCATCAACAAGGCCGAGGACCGGCAGCTCTTCAAGGCGGCGATGCAGAAGATCGGCGTGGCGCTGCCCAAGAGCGGCTACGCGACGACGCTCGACCAGGCCATGGCGCTGGTGGAGGAGATCGGCTTCCCGGCCATCATCCGGCCCTCCTTCACGCTCGGCGGCACCGGCGGCGGAATCGCCTACAACCGCGAGGAGTTCGAGACCATCTGCCGCTCGGGCCTGAAGGCCTCGCCCACGTCCACCATCCTCGTCGAGGAGAGCGTGCTGGGGTGGAAGGAGTACGAGCTGGAGGTGGTCCGCGACACGGCGGACAACGTCATCATCGTCTGCTCCATCGAGAACCTGGACCCCATGGGGGTGCACACGGGTGACTCGATCACGGTGGCGCCCGCGCAGACGCTGACGGACCGCGAGTATCAGCGGATGCGTCAGGCGTCCTTGGCCATCATCCGGGAGATTGGCGTCGACACGGGTGGCAGCAACATCCAGTTCGGCATCCACCCGAAGGATGGCCGCATGGTGGTCATCGAGATGAACCCGCGCGTGTCGCGCTCCAGCGCGCTGGCGTCGAAGGCAACGGGGTATCCCATCGCGAAGATCGCCGCGAAGCTGGCCCTGGGCTACACGCTGGACGAGCTGCGCAACGACATCACCCGCGACACGCCGGCCTCGTTCGAGCCGACGCTGGACTACGTGGTGGTGAAGGTGCCGCGCTTCAACTTCGAGAAGTTCCCGCACGCGGACCGGACGCTGACCACGAGCATGCGCTCGGTGGGTGAGGTGATGGCCATCGGCCGGACCTTCCCCGAGGCGTACATGAAGGCGCTGCGCTCGATGGAGCTGGGGCGCGTGGGGCTGGAGCCGCCCGAGCTGCCGCAGGAGAAGGAGGAGCGCGAGAAGGTGCTGCGCGAGGCCCTGCGCATCCCGCGCCCCGAGCGGCCGTGGTTCGTGGCCCAGGCCTTCCGCGAGGGCCTGACGGTGGCGGACGTGCACCAGCTGTCCGCCATCGACCCGTGGTTCCTGCGCTACATCGAGATGCTGGTGCGCGAGGCGCAGTCCATCCAGGAGTACGGCCGGTTGGATCAGCTGCCGGACGAGGTGCTGCGGCAGGCGAAGGCGCACGGCTTCTCCGACAAGTACCTGGGCAAGCTGCTCGGCTACCCGGAGGAGGAGGTGCGAGCGCACCGGCACTCGCGCAACATCCGTCCGGTGTTCAAGCGGGTGGACACGTGCGCGGCGGAGTTCGAGGCGTTCACGCCCTACCTGTACTCGACGTACGAGGAGGAGGACGAGGCGCCTCCGACGGACCGGCAGAAGGTGCTCATCCTGGGCAGCGGTCCCATCCGGATTGGGCAGGGCATCGAGTTCGACTACGCGTGCGTGCACGCGGCCTTCGCGCTGCGCGAGGCCGGGTACGAGACGGTGATGGTCAACTGCAACCCGGAGACGGTGTCGACGGACTACGACACGTCGGACCGGCTGTACTTCGAGCCGCTGACGATTGAAGACGTGCTCGAGGTGTCGCAGCGCGAGAAGCCGGTGGGGGCGATTGTGCAGTTCGGTGGGCAGACGCCGCTGCGCATCTCGGTGCCGCTCGAGAAGGCGGGCCTGCCGATTCTGGGGACGCCGCCGGACGCGATTGACCGGGCGGAGGACCGTGAGCGGTTCAGCGCGCTCATCGAGAAGCTGGGGCTGACGCAGCCGGAGAACGGGGTGGCGCGCAGCCACGCGGAGGCGTTCAAGGTGGCCGAGCGCATCGGCTATCCGGTGATGGTGCGTCCCTCGTACGTGCTGGGTGGGCGGGCGATGGAGACGGTGTACGACGCGGCCAGCCTGGAGCGGTACATGCGCGAGGCGGTGAGCGCGTCGCCGGAGCACCCGGTGCTCATCGACCGGTTCCTGAAGGACGCCATCGAGGTGGACCTGGACCTGGTGGCGGACCGGACGGGCGCGGTGATGATTGGCGGGGTGCTGGAGCACATCCAGGAGGCCGGGGTGCACTCGGGTGACGCGGCGGCGACGCTGCCTCCGCACTCGCTGTCGCCGGACCTGGTGGAGCGGATGAAGGACCAGGCGATTGCGCTGGCGCAGGAGCTGGGGGTGGTGGGGCTGATGAACGTGCAGTTCGCCATCCAGGGGAAGACCATCTACATCCTGGAGGTGAACCCGCGTGCGAGCCGCACGGTGCCGTTCATCTCGAAGGCCACGGGTGTGGCGATGGCGAAGATCGCCGCGCTGTGCATGGTGGGCAAGACGCTGGCGGAGCTGGGGGCGACGCAGGAGCCTCAGATGAACCACGTCGCGGTGAAGGAGAGCGTGTTCCCCTTCGCGCGCTTCGCGGGGGTGGACGTCATCCTCGGGCCGGAGATGAAGTCGACGGGCGAGGTGATGGGGCTGGCGCAGGACTACGCGTCGGCCTTCGCCAAGAGCCAGCTGGCGGCAGGGGTGAAGCTGCCGAAGAGCGGCAAGGTGTTCATCTCCGTGAAGGACGATGACAAGCCGGCGGTGGTGGACCTGGCGCGGCGCCTGCGGGCGATGGGGTTCACGCTCATCGTGACGGCGGGGACGCACAAGTACCTGGCGACGAAGGGCATCGAGGCGCAGGTGGTGCAGAAGGTGAAGGAGGGCCGGCCGAACATCGTCGACAAGATCGTCGACGGGGAGATCGTGCTGGTCATCAACACCACCTTCGGCAAGCAGGAGATCGCGGACAGCTTCTCCATTCGCCGTGAGTCGTTGATGCACTCGGTGCCGTACTACACGACGGTGCAGGCGGCGCGCATGGCGGTGGGCGCGCTGGAGTCGCTCAAGCGGGCGGACCTGGAGGTCAAGCCGCTCCAGGAGTATCTGGGCGTCACGAGCACGGTGCCGGGCAAGGCGCGCCGGTAGGGCTCAGGGCGGTTGGTCCTGAGGTGAAGCACGGCCCCGTTCCCCTGAGTTGGGAGCGGGGCCGTGGTGCTTCCGGGGGAGGAATGCCTCGGTTGAATGGTTACCGAGCCCGAGACAGCGTCACAGTCAGCGAGGTGATTGCGGGCGGCAGGGAGAGGGAGACCGTGCCTGCCTTGAGCTCATCCTGGGTGAGCTGGTGCTTGATGGTTCCAATCTCGTCGTCTAGGAGCGTGTCGATATCGAGGACCTTGAACTCGATGGGCTGGGCGAGCAGCACCTCCGCAGAGGTGGAGCAGCCACCCGTGCTCCACTGGGGCGTCCAGCTGGAGATCTCGGGTGTCCGCGTCACCAGCGGCTCGCCAGCGACGGAAGTCGGGCACCGCAGCTCGACGACCACATCCGGCGCCGAGCCATCGACGTCCCAGTCAAGGTTGTCGTTGGGATCCTGCGCGGAGATGGTGGCCTGAGAGGGCTGGATGGCCACCAAGGAGGAGACATCCAGCACGCACTCTCGTCGCTCGACATTGCAGGAGTTCAAACCCACGCACGCGGAACAGTAGAGGCCGCTGTTCCCACAGGCGTTCGTCGTGTTCCCCGCGATACAGATGGTTCCCTGGCAGCAGCCCGAACACGACTCCGGGGTGCATTCCACCAGCGGGGGCGGTAGCGGCTCGGAGGTATCTCCGCAGCCACCTTCATCCGCTCCCATCAACACAACGGCGAGTACAGCCAGAAACAGGGATTTGTGCATGAGCTTTTCAGTTGATGCGACGTGAAGGATTCAATGAGGCGCGGTGGGCTGAGCCTCGGATGTGAAAGTCAGTGAGGTGCTTCGCTCAGCGACACCAAGAGGACTCGGCTTCCTCCGTCCGAACGCAGCCCCAAGGAGGAAATCCGCTGGAAGGGGACACCGAGGAGTTGCTGTCGTTCCGAGTCAGGACGCGGAGCGAGCACGAGGTTCATGGCTCGCCCTTGGTCGAAGGCCGTTCGGCTCGCGGGCTGGACGTAGCCAACCAGGGTGAAGGTGTCGTTTCGAAGGCGGTGGAGTTCGAAGGCTTCGCCCATCGGGGAGGCGACGACGGTGGCCGCTCTCAACTGATAGACCGTCTCTGTTGGCGCGAAACCGTAGGAACCCTCGGGCATGTCGTTCGCACGTTGAGGTCTGTTGCTTCGAGGGATGAGACTGACCTGGTTCTTGTTGCGGAGCCCCTCGATGGTGGAGGGGTGCGTCGGAGCACCGACAAGGCCGCTGATGTGAACGGCTCGCGGTGGCGCGGGCTGCTGCGCGACAGGGACGATCGGCAGGTCGGGGTTGCTCCCTCTCGACTCCCTTTGGCGCTGGGAACTTCCGCGCTCTGGCGAGGGCGTGGTGGGCTCGGGGCGTTGGGAGGTCGGCTGGGACTGGCGCAGGTACAGCAGTCCCACTCCGCCCAATAGCAGAAAGGCCAGCAGGTGTGGCCCGAAGCGCGTTCTTGAAGGTTCGACTTTCGTCGGGGGGAGGCTCGCTGTCGGAGCCACGGGTGGATCGACTCGCCCGGCGGTGGTCGCAGGGGGCGCTGGAGGCACGGCCTTCACGACGTCGGCCGGACTCGGGAGAGGTGGGGCTGCGACCGGAACGAGGACCTCCTTGGGCACGGAGGGGGGCGGAGCAATGGACGTAGGTGTTGCCAGACGTTCAATTTCCCTATGGAGGTCCTTGAACATCGTGTGACAGTTGATGCCTCCGTACATGCGGAACCGGCCGCGTCCGGAAATGGAGCCAATGCTCGAGATGAGAGACTTGTATCGAAAGTGGACCAGGGCACTATCCGACTCATAGAAGGCCCAGACGATGTCCACATTGGCGTGAGTGTCATGGCCACACTTCGCCAGGGCCTGCGTGACGATATCGTCCCATCCGCCGTAGCCAACCACCACCAGGATGTACTCACGCAGAAGTGACTGGAGTGATGCGTCAAGATTCGGGCGTTCCTGGGTCAACTGTATCGGGGTGTGAAGCGTATCCGAGCGGGTCCAGTACCCATGCAGATGGACGACGCTATGGTCGCCCCGCTCGGGCCGCACGGCATCCAGTCGTCCGTCTGCGTGAAGAATGACCTGCGACACCCGGCCCCCCGCTTGCCGAATGGCAACGGAGATGAGGGGGTCGAAATTGGTCGTCAGGATGGGACCGAATCGCTCGGGGAACGATACGACCAGCTTTCCGAGATCTCGCGTCGCGGCAGGCAGGTACCAACCGTGGTGGTCTTCGTCGAAGCGCTGGACGTCAGCGGTCTCGGCGGAGGATGCAGTCAGCCTGGCTTGCAACACGGCTTCGCGAATGACCCGATTGACCGCCTCCTGATTGCTCCAGCTCCTAAGGAGCTGCATCGCGAGTTGGTACTGCCGTGTGCTGTCCGCCGTCGCAAGAGTGGCATCGAACTCGGCCTCTGCCTTCGCGCCTGCTGCCGCCCTGGCGCGCCTGACCATCTCCGCGGTGCCTGGGACACCGGGGGATCCCGGTGTGTCCGGCATCGACAACGGAGAACCCACAAGAAAGGCAATCTTCTTGTCGCTGTTGCTCAGCGAGTTGAGCAGGGAGTTGGGTGACGCGAGTCGTTCAAGGGCTTCAACGGGCATGAGTGGGGCGGGTTCCTGAGTAGGTCAAACTGACGTCGTGTTCTCGGAGGAGCCACCATCGGCGTTACCGCTGCTCTGTCGCCTGGCTTCCTCCTCGTAGGCGACGAGCACCAGCGTCCGGAGCTTCTCGATGTCGCCAGACGCGTTGAAGTAGATGCGGCTCTTGCCGATGCCGTCCGGTGCCGCCTCCACCTCGAAACCCGGAGCGAGCATCGCCGCTTGCTCCGCCGGCAGTCGGGTGACGAGCGACTTCTTCTTTCCGTTGGTGAAGGCCCGGAGGAACCAGGACGTCACCTTGCCCAGGTTGATGCCAAAGTACGTGGTCGAGTCCTTGTAACTGATGGACTGCCTGAGCGCGGACTCGGCGCACTGCTTCTGGACGATCCGGAAGATCTCCAGCTCGAGCTCCGTGGTCTCGATTTGCGGCACCGCCGGCGCCTCGGCGACCTCCGCAGTTCGTTGCAGCGCCTCCGCGGGGCTCGGCGCGGTGGCACTCGGCGGATTGGGCTGGGCGATCTCCTGTTGGATGGACTTCGTCATCATGTCAAGGAGCGTGGTCTGGATGGACTTCTTCACGATGGGGACGAAGCGATCGACCACGTTGCGAGTCACGCGCCCGGAGACCAGCTCGACCTCCGCCAACAGGAACCGGACGAAGCTCTCCGAGGGATTGCGCAGCAGTTCATTGATGAGCGCCGTGACCTTGCCCACGAAGATGATCTCCTCGGCGTGCCCCTGGATGGATGTCGCGTCGAAGGACTCCTTCGTGAAGGGCCTGAGTAGCTCGACATCCCGATCCGAGAAGTTGAGGACGTTGAACTCCATGAACGGAGTCGCATCCATCATGTTGGAGGACTGGAGGTCGGTGAAGAACCGGTAGCGCGTGCCATTCGTCACGACTCCGATGCGCACGGACGGCGTGGCGTTGAAGTAGCGCGCCAGTTGTCCGTCGTGGTCCTCGGGAACCGCGTCCGCGGCCTTGCACTCGATGAAGAGCGCGGGCTGCCCCTTCAGGTGCAGCGCATAGTCCACCTTCTCCATGACGCCGCCGCGCTTCTTGGCGAAGTCCGCGACGTACTCCGGCTGCGTCTCCGTGGGATCGTAGATGTCGTAACCCAGCGCTTGGATGAACGGGAGGATGAGAGCCTGCTTCGTGGCCTCCTCTCCCTTGATGAACGCCTGCCGCTTACGAACCTGCTCGGACAGCAGTCGCAAATCTTCGCCAAGGCCCATGTCGTTCCCCCACGTCGTGCACGGCGCACCGCCGCATCCCTTACACGCTAACGCATGGCGCGAATCACTCAAACACCTCTCGGTGCCGGCTGTTTGAGCAAGGTCAAGGCAGACCCTGTGTCACGCATTGACCCTACTACCGTGGTGGTATTGCATCAGGCATTGGGTTCGCTCGCGGTGTGCTCTGCCTTCGTCGCCGGACGGAAGCGCTTCCCGTCCCACGCTTGGGCGGCTACCCTTGACGCGCTGCTTCCGCCCCTGGACCTACATCCTCCCCCGAGGAGCTTCACGCATGTCGTCGTCTCTGCCCCCCGCGTTCAACATCGCCTCCGTGGACGTGGAGGGCTTCCACCGGGACCTGAAGGCACTGCGCGCGGAACTCGACGCCAATCTGGGCGAGGCGGATGCGAAGCACCTCCGCAAGATCGAGCGCTGGGGCCGCATCGGCACGCTGCTGGGCATCGCCACCTGTTGGATCGCCCCGAACCCGTTCAGCGCCGCCGCGCTCAGTGTGGGCCGCTCGACGCGCTGGCTCCTCATGCATCACGTGGGGCACCGCGGCTATGACCGTGTCCCAGGGCTCCCCGCATCCCGCACCGGCAAGGGCTTCGCCAAGGGCGCACGCCGCTACCTCGATTGGCTCGACTGGATGCTCCCGGATGCCTGGGTGTTCGAGCACAACGTCCTCCACCACTCGTACACCGGTGAGGAGTCGGACCCCGACCTCCTCGAGCGCAACGCGGAGGGCACGCTGCGCAACCCGGCCCGGCCCCTGTTCCTGCGCTACGTCCAGCTCACCCTCCTGGCCCTCACCTGGCGCGCCTCGTACTACGCCCCCGAGACGCTCAGCGCCCTGCGCCGCAAGGGCCGTCGTGATGGCGGCTCGCTCTCCGGCGCCGAGTGGAAGGAGCTGCTGCTTCGCTGCTACTTCCCGTACGCCGCCGTCCAGTTCGTCCTCTTCCCGGCCCTGTTCCTCATCATCGGTCCCTGGGCGGCGTTCAGCGCGTTCTGCAACTCGCTGATGGCGGACGTGCTCACCAGCGTCCACACGTTCCTCGTCGTCGGCCCCAACCACACCGGCGAGGACCTGTATCGCTTCGACACGTCCCCCGCGAACAAGGGCGAGCGCTACGTCCAGCAGGTCATCGGTAGCGCCAACTACCGCACCGGCGGAGACCTCAACGACTTCGCCCACCTCTGGCTGAACTACCAGATCGAACACCACATCTGGCCCGACCTGCCGATGCTCAAGTACCGCGAGGCCCAGCCCAAGGTCCTCGCGCTCTGCCAGAAGTACGGCATCCCCTATGTCCAGGAGAGCGTCTGGACCCGCGTCCGGAAGATGGTGGATGTCGTCGTGGGCAAGCGCTCCATGCGCAAGCTCACCCCGCGCGAGAGCGCGGAGACCGCTCCCGTCGCCCCCGAGTCACTCCAGGCTCACGTGGCCTGACTCCAGGGCTCAGCTCGGCGACGCGCGACGCTGGCGGGGCGGCATGGCCCGCGTCAGCGTCTTCTCCGCCGTGCCACCGTTGTCCTCTCGGCGCAGGACCTCCGCGTCCACCACCCGCGCGCCATCGGCGGAGACCGGCGGCCCGAGCGTCACCACGAGCACCCGATAGGACTCCTCCAGCCGCTTGTGCAGCTTGATGAAGTTCACCTGCGCCGTGCCGGGCATGTCCTCGGTGTACGTGAAGTACCAGCGCAGCTCGTCCAGGTGCGTGTAGTACCGGTCCACCACCGCCTGCTCCTGCTCGGGCAGGTGGATGAGCTGCTCGAAGGCCCCCTCCGCGTACCGCGAGGCGATGGTCTCCAGCAGCGGCTCCCGGCTGCGCAAACGCGAGAAGAGCGCGAACATCTCGTCACGCCTTGCTTCCAACCGGCGCATGATTCCAGCCGCGTCCATCGCAATCAGGTTGCGGACACGCGCGGCGATCTCATCGGCCTTCTTGCGACGAGCCATGGGACCGCAGCCTAACCTCTGCTCACAAGCCAGGCCAATGGGGGGCGAACAGCGTGGCCTGACAGACGAATCGCGGGCCGCCGTCTTTCGGCGGCAGGGGACTCCCGTTCGCCTGCTACGCTCGCCGCATGGTGCTCAAGATCGTCCAGGCGGGAGAGCCGGTACTGCGTCAACAGGCGCGAGACCTGACGCCCGAGGAGATTGGCAGTCCGGAGATTCAGCGGCTCATCGTGTTGATGCGCGACACGATGCGAGACGCCCCGGGCGTGGGGCTCGCTGCGCCCCAGGTCGGCGTGGGCCTTCGCCTGGTCGTCATCGAGGACCGCGCGGAGTACCAGGCCGGCGTGGCGCCCGCGGACCTCGCGGCGCGTGAGCGCCAGCCGGTGCCCTTCCATGTGCTCATCAACCCGAAGCTGACGGTGGAGGACTCGACCCCCGCCGAGTTCCATGAGGGCTGCCTTAGCGTGAACGGCTTCGCGGCGCTCGTGGCCCGAGCGCGCGGCGTGCGCGTGGACGCGCTGGATGAGCAGGGCCGCCCCGTGACGATTCGCGCGACGGGCTGGTACGCCCGCATCCTCCAGCACGAGCTGGACCACCTCGACGGCACGCTCTACGTCGACCGGATGGCCACTCGCAGCTTCACGACGGGGGAGAACCATCGTCGCCACTGGGCCGGGCGCTCCACCGCCGAGGTGCGGTCCGCGCTCCGGATTCCCTCCGACGCCGAGTGAGGCCCTGGGAGGCTCGTCGAGGAGCACAGCTTCGATGGGCCCGCAGCGGTACAGCGCGAAGTCGAGCCCTCCGCGCGTTGTACCCGGAGAGGGGAGCGCCTACGGTGGCCTCCGTCAAACCCTGACGGGGGAACACCGATGACTGTCGCGAACGAAGACCTCACCCGGCCCATCCTGATTGGCCGCTCGAGCTCTCACTTCACCCGCATCGCGCGCATCTTCGCGGCGGAGCTGGGCGTCGCCTACGACTTCCACATCCTGCGCGACATCATGTCGCCCAATCTCCAGGACTACGGCGGCAATCCCGCGCTCAAGATTCCCGTGCTGCGCACGGCCCGAGGCTCGTGGTTCGGTACGCTCAATGTCTGTCGCGAGCTGCGGCGCCACGCCACCCACAAGGCCCGCGTGCTGTGGCCCGAGGACCTGACCGAGTCCCTGTCCGCCAACATGCAGGAGCTGGTCCTCCAGACCATGGCCACGGAGGTGACGATCGTCATGTCCAAGGTGGGGGGCGGGGCCCAGTCCGGGGCTCACCACGACAAGCTGCGCACGAGCCTGCTCAACATGATGGCGTGGCTGGAGCAGAACGTGGACGCCGCGCTCGCCGAGCTCTCCTCGGAGCGAAGTGTGAGCTTCCTCGAGGTCTCCCTGTATTGCCTCGTGATGCACCTGTCGTTCCGCGAGGTGCTGGACACCACCCCCTACGCGGCGCTCACCGCGTTCTGTCAGCGCTTCGGCCAGCGCGCCTCGTGCGTCGAGACGACCTTCCGCTTCGACACCTGAGCACTCGCGTCACGCCCGGGGCCCACCGCGCCCCGGGTTGCGACGTGACACGAGTCGCGCGATAAGCGACGGCGATGATCACCGAGGTCCAGGCAGGTCCCTATACCGTCCGAGGCATCTCCGTCGGCGGTGTCTACACCTCCCTCCAGGTGCCCGAGCTGGACGTGGTGCTCGACGTCGGCATCCCCATCCGCTCGTTCGCCGGGTGCGATCGCATCTTTCTCAGCCACGCGCACCCGGACCACGCCAGCGCGCTCGGGGCGCTGCTCGGCATCCGCCGGTTGATGGGGAAGGGCGCTCCACAGCTCTTCATCCCCGCCGAAATCGAGGCGCCCGTCCACGAGGCACTCCAGGTCCTCTCCCGGCTCCATCACACGTCGATGGAGGTGACCACCGTCCCCATGCGGCACGGAGATGTGCAGCCCCTGGGGCAGGGGCTCCACGTGCGCGCCTTCCGTACGCATCATCCCGTGCCCTCGCTCGGCTATCAGTTCTTCCGCCGCGCGACGAAGCTGCGGCCCGAGTTCCTCGCGCTGCCGCCGCAGGAGATCGCCCAACGTCGAAAGGCTGGTGAGGACCTCTTCACCCAGGTGGACCACCTGGAGCTCGCCTACGCGACGGACACGCTCTCGCGCATCCTGGAGACCGAGCCGACCTTGTTCGACTCGCGCGTGCTCGTCATCGAGTGCACCTTCGTCGACCCGAAGCGCTCCGTGCAGGACGCGCGAGATCGCGCGCACCTCCACCTCGACGAGCTCCTCGCCCAGGCTGACCGCTTCCGCAACGAGGCCCTCGTGCTCATGCACTTCAGCCAGGCGCTTGGCCCGCAGGATGTGCACGCCCTCGTTCGTGAGCGGTTGCCGCCCACCCTCGCGGAGCGCGTCCGCATCTTCGCGCCCGAGTCGGGCCGCTGGTTCGGTTGAGCGCCCGGCTGTCGCGCTGAACAGCTCAGTCCGGCCGCAGTGCCTCCAGCTCCGCGAGCACCGCTCGCAGCTCAGGCGCCTCCAGCGCCTTCTCCACCGACGCGAAGAACTCGGACAGGTCTCCCGCGCCTTGGTGCTCATAGACGCAAGCCTGCAGCCCCATCTCCAGCCGGTCCACCTGTCGCACGAGCCGCGCCTCGAACGACGTGCCCTGCTCGTACTCGTCCCAGAGCGCCAGGTACTCCGCGCCGCGCGGCAGCTTCCCCACGAGCTGCTCCATGGCCCGCCGCTCCAGCGCGTGCTTGTCCTCGCGCCCCACGCCGTCATGTGGCGTCAGGTCTCCCACGTACGCCTCACCCAGGTCATGCAGCAGTGCGATGCGCACCGCGCGGCTCGCGTCCGCCTCCGGGAAGTGGCTGTCCGCGATGAACAGGCACAGCAGCGCCACGAAGAGCGAGTGCTCCGCCACGCTCTCGCAGCGTTCGGCCGGAATCCCCACCCGCAGCCAGCCCTGCCGGAAGAGCTGCTTCAAGTGGTTCAGCTCGAAGTACGTCTCGATGAGCGGGAGCGTCTTGCGTCCTCGCAACAGGGCCACGGGCGGCGAGCTCTTCGTCTTCATGTCGCCCTCCACGGTACACCGGCCCGCGTCCGTACTCCGCGTGGGTCACCGTCCCAGGTCCGGGAACCCTCCGCGTGCGTCTTCGCTGGGCCCACGTGCGTTCACCCCGTCACCTCGGGTAGAGGGGAGGCGAGGGGAGCGTGTCCACGCATCCGGACATGGCTCCGAGGAGGGGGAAGCACCCATGGAGTCGTCTCGTTGGTTCGTCGCCGCGCTGCTCGTGTGTGTCGTCGCCTGCAAGCAGGAGCCTCCCGCGCCCCCGCCGGCGCCCGTGGCCGCGCCCGTCGTCACGGAGCCCGAAGACCTGCCGTTCCCCGAGACACCCCTGCCGCTCGTCGCAGAAGCCACGCCGCCCGACGCCGAGCCCGCGAAGCCTCCCGAGCCCCCGTTCACCGGTGACCTCCCGGCCCTGCGCAAGCGCGGCGTGCTGCGCATCCTCGTGGAGACCACCGACGAGAGCTCCCTGCCTCGCCAGGGCACGCCCCGCTCGCAGGACCGCGAGCTGCTGGAGCGCTTCGCCGAGAAGCACGGCCTGGCCGTCGAGCTCATCGCCGTGGAGCGCTTCGACCAGCTCATCCCCCTGCTGAAAGAGGGACGCGGGGACATCATCGCCGCCGACCTCACCGTCACCCCGGAGCGCTCCCGCGAGCTGGCCTTCACCCGTCCCATCGCCCTGGTGAACGAGGTGCTCGTCGGGAAGAAGGGCGCCACGGACCTGCCGCGCAAGCCCCAGGACCTCGCGGGCCGCGCCGTGCACGTGCGCGCCAGCTCCACCTTCGCCGCGTCCCTCGCCGCGCTCGCGCAGGCCCAGGCCCCGGGCCTCACCGTCCATCCCGAGCCCGAGAGCCTCGACTCCGAGGAGCTCGTGTGGAAGGTCTCCCGCGGAGAGCTGCCCCTCACCGTGGTCGACAGCCACCTGCTCGCGGCCATCCAGACCTACAACCCGGACGTCGAGGCGCTCTTCCCCGTCGCGGAGAAGCGCGCCCTCGCCTGGGCCGTGCGGCTGGAGAACCCCCTGCTGCGCACCGCGCTGGACGCCTTCCTCGTCGAGCGCGCCCTCACCGACCACCGCGAGCAGCGCTTCACCGGAGACCTCGACGGCATCCGCAAGCGCGGCGTGCTCCGCGTCCTCACGCGCAACAGCCCCGTCACGTACTTCCTCCATCGCGGCGAACAGGCGGGCTTCGACTACCAGATGGCGAAGCTCGCCGCGGACGCGCTCAAGGTGCGCCTGGAGGTCGTCGTCCCGGACACGTACGAGGAGCTGCTCACGTGGCTCAAGGAGGGCCGTGGCGACGTCATCGCCGCCGCGCTCACCGTCACGCCCGAGCGCCAGCGCGAGGTCACCTTCAGTCGCCCGTATCTCTTCGTGGAGGAGGTCCTCGTGCAGCGGGTCGGCTCGCCGCGTCCCGCGTCCCTCGCGGACCTGAAGGGCCAGTCCCTCCACGTGCGTCGCACGTCCAGCCACTTCGCCCACCTGAGCACCCTCGCGACCCAGCACGGGTTCACCGTCGTCGAGGAGCCCGAGGACCAGGACACCGAGACACTCATCGACCGCGTGGCGCGCGGCGAGATTCCCTTCACCGTCACGGACAGCCACATCCTCGCCGCCGAGCGCGTCTATCGCGACGACGTGGAGGCCGCGCTGACGGTGCCGGGGCAGGGCACTCCCGCGGGCAAGGATGGACATCACGGCATCGCCTTCGCCGTGCGCTCGGGGAGCGTGAAGCTGCGCGCCTTCCTCGACGGCTTCGTGCAGAAGACCTACCGCGGGACCGAATACAACCTGGCCCGCCGCCGCTACTTCGAGGGACGCCGCGCCGAGGCCCCGGCGACCACCGAGGCGGCCGTGGCCGCGGGCACCATCTCCCCCTACGACCTACTGGTGCGCTCGTACTCCTCGCGCTACGGCATGGACTGGCGATTGATGGTGGCGCAGATGTTCCAGGAGAGCCGCTTCGACCCCACGGCGCGCAGCTGGGTGGGCGCGCAGGGCCTCTTCCAGGTCATGCCCGCCACGGGCCGCGAGCTGGGCTTCCGCAAGCTCGAGGACCCTGAGCAGGGCATCCACGCGGGCGTGAAGTACATGCACCAGCTCCTCGGCCGCATCGCCCCGGAGATTCCCTTCAAGCAGCGCCTGCGCTTCGCCCTGGCCTCCTACAACGCGGGCCTGGGCCACGTGCTGGACGCGCGCCGGCTCGCGCAGGAGCAGGGCCTGGACCCCAACCGCTGGTTCGGCAACGTGGAGAAGGCCATGCTCCTCCTGGAGAAGCCCAAGCACTACCGCCGCGCGCGGCACGGCTACTGCCGGGGCTCGGAGCCCGTGAAGTACGTCTCCGAAATCCAGACGCGCTACGGCGCCTACGTGTCCGTCGTCCAGCACTGACGGACACGGGCGTGCGTCAGAGTCCCACGCCCACGTAGGCCGCGGCCCACGGGCCGCTGAGCGAGACGGAGAAGCTGTCCGGGCCCTTCACCGGGCTCACCTGGAAGTTCTTCGCCTGCGACACGAACTGCGTGTAGCCGACCTGCATCCGTGTGTGGAACCAGCGGTTGAGCTGGTACTGCAGCGCCGCGCCCGCGCCTCCGCCGAAGATCCACTTGCGCGAGCGCGCCTGGAAGTACCGGCCGTCGATGACCGGATCTCCGCCGCCCGTCCCCGGGATGTTCGCGGAGATGCGGCCGGTGGCGAGCGACACCTCCGACGCGACGCCGAACAGGCTCACGCCCAGGCTCAGCGAGTCCGTGAGCGACAAGCGCTTCTCCAGGCCCGGCCGCAGCGCCAGGACCTGGACGTCGTCACCCAGCAGGTACCAGTCCACGCCATTGGTCCACCACCAGTCCGTCCGGCCGGAGCCGCGCACCATGTTGAAGTGGATGCCTCCCGCCAGCCGCACCGCGTTGGCCCGGGCGCCCACGGTGCGCACCTGGTTCCTCAGTCCGGGGATGTCCGTGCTCGGGTGCTGCATCCGCCCCCAGCCGCCGCCCACGTCCACGGCGACCTGGGGGATGCGCCGCTCCTGCTCGGGCTCCGGTGGAGGAGGCGGCGTGTCGGCGAAGGCCGGAGACACCGGCCCCCACGCCATGAGCAACCCGAGTGCATACAGGGACGCGCGCATGATGGACCTCTAGAGCCCCGCCACCTTCGCGGCGCTGCTCACCGTGTAGACCAACGTCAACTCCTGCTGAGAGCGCGGCGGCGCCGTCAGCTCGAAGCGGGCGATGCCCTCCGCGCTCACCTTCGTGGGCGCCGGGCGGGTGGTGTCCTTCTGGAGCGTCACCTCCACCGACTCCACCTCCGAGACGGGGATGCGCTCCTCCAGCGCCACCGCCGCGGGCTGGGCGCTCATGTTGGAGAGGAACATCTTCACGTGGTGCGTCTTCTGCTTGCGCCCCGACAGCCGGCTCGTCTCCTCCTGGATGTCCGTCATCCGGGCGACGCGCAGCGAGTCCTCGCTGCCGAAGCCCAGGCGCACGCGCTCGCCCTTGCCGGTGAAGCGCAGCTGCGAGCGCCCCACGTAGCCGCTGGTCCGCACCAGGTCCACCGGCCCCGCCAGCAACACGGACGGGCCCACGTTGTCGAACCTCGCCACGCGGTGCACCAGCGGCGACAGCTCCGGGCACACCACCAGCTCCGACGCGGCGGGCGCGGTGAAGTGGAACAAGGGGATGCGGTGCGGCTCTCCGTCCGCGGGGATGTGGGCGCGGTGGGGCGCGGTGAGGGACAGCGCCTCGCCGCCGTCATCCATGCCGGGAAGGCCCTCGTCGCGTCGGGCACCGGCGCCCTCGCCCGTGTTCTGGATGACCTCCTCGCGCACCGAGACGTCCACCACCTGCTTCTCGCGCTCCGTCTTGTCGCGCAGGAAGAGCCAGTCCGACTCCAGCCGGGGCGGCGCCGCGCCCAGCGTGGGGCGCGCCGTGGACAGCGCCAGCTCCACGTCCTTCCATTCCTCCTCGGTGCGCTGCCACACCACGGCCTCGCACTCCAGGCGCACCGTCGTCGGGCCCTGGGTACCCTGGGCCTGCTCCAGCGTCGCGCGGTACGCGGGGCGCCACGCCGCGCAGGGCACCAGGTAGGTGATGGACAGCAGCGCCGTGCCGCCCGCGGGATGGCCCACCTCGAGCTCGGCGTGCACGTCCAGCTTCACCTCGGGCTTCTGCGTGTTCGACAGCGCGCCGCGCGCCTGCGCGAGCTGCTGTTGCAGGCGCTGCTCCTCCACGGCCGCCAGCCGCCGGGCCGAGTCCACGGCCTCCATCGCCTCGCGAACGCTGTCGAGCTGCTGCTTCCACGTGTCGGGCTGCGCGACGCCTCCGCCGGACTGCTCGGAGATGGCGCGATACACGTCCGCGTGGGCCGCGGTGAGCAGGCCGTGGCGCGTGTTCAGCCGCTCCCGGTCCGCGCGGGCCTGACGCTCCAGTCGCTCCAGGTCCGCGACACGGCGGCTCAGCTCCGTGGCGTGCTCGCGCAGCGCCTCCGGAGGCTGGGCGCGTGTTACGCGGCGCACGCGGGCCTGGGACACGGTGCCTCCGGCGAGCTTCGCCTGGAGCGAGCGGTCCACCGCCAGCGGCGACAGGCCGGCGATGACCAGCCGCTGCGCTCCGGGGACCAACGGGACTTCTCCTCGGCGCTCGACGAGCGCGCGATCTTCCAGGACGGTGACCTTGACCACCGGCAGGGTGAGGGGCGTGCTCATCAGGTCCTCCGGTTTCCGCCGCCCAGCATCTTGCTGGCGGGAATCTTCACGGTCCACGTCGCCTTCAGGGTCTGCGCCTCACCGGGCTGCAGCACCACGCGCCAGGCACGCTCGCCCTCCACGGGTGTCTCGCCCGGGAGCGGCGTGCGCTTCTGCCAGGGGGGCGCGGTCTCCATCTCCTCCACCTTGATGTCCTTCTCGTAGCCGGTGGGGACGGCGGGCACGCGCTCGCAGACCTCCACGAGGATGCGGTTGGAGAGCCGGTTGGCCAGCTCCACCGACACGTGGTGCGTGAGCATCGTCGCGCCACCGAAGATGCCGCCGGTGGCCTCGTCGAACCGCGTGTTGCGCGCGACCTTGATGGACTCCTCCACGCCCAGGCCCAGGCGCTGCGTGGCTCCCGGGGGCATGGTGGGCAGCGGGGAGGTCATCAGGAACTCGTCGCCGAGCGTGACGTCCACGGGGCCGGCGAGCAGCGGGTAGGGCGTCCGGTTCTCCACGCGCACGGTGCGGAAGGCCCTCGGCTCCACGGAGGGGACGATGACGTACTCGGCGGACAGGCCCACCGGCACCGACAACACCGGCAACGTGTGCCAGGCCGAGTCCGAGGGGACGTCGACCCGGGACTCCAGGTCGAACTTCGCGTCGAAGTGCATCGCCGACTCGCGCGGTGACGCGGACCACGTCGGCAGGGGCAGCTGGCGGAGGCTCGACACCTGCTGCTCGCTCACGGCGATGAACGAGAGGACGTTCACCTGGATCTGCATGGCCTGCAGGGCGATCAGCTCCCGCGTGACGTGGGTGGGACGCGAGCGCAGTCGGCCCCGGCCCTCCAGGTCATCGGCGCCGGCCAGCGTGAGCCGGTCGTAGTCCAGCAGGCTGTCGGAGGGCTCCAGGCGCGGCGCGGCGGAGAGGCGGTCCACGCTGGCGCCGCCTCCTCCCATGGCCCCGTCAACGTCGGCGAGGTCCATCGACGCCATCGGCAGGTCGTCGGCGTCGCCCGGCGCTTCGGCCAGGACCTCTTCCTCCAAGGGCGCCTGGTTCCTGGCGAAGCCGCCTCGCGAGCGCGACAGCTCCCGCTGGGGCGCCATGGAGGGACGGGGCGGTATGGACGGAGCGGCGAGACGCTTGGCCTTCGCCGACGGTGGTGCGGAGCCCACGGCGCCACCAGGTGCGGCGCGGAGCTTCTCCATTCCCGAGCCGGTGCTCTCGTGGTCCGCGACGTACGGCGCGGGCGCGGGGGGAGGAGGTGGCTCCATCGGCGGTGGCCTCGGCTTGGTGAGCGCCGGAGCGCGGCGGGCGTCATACCCCGCGAACAGCTCGTCGAGCCCCGGCGGTGGCTCACGCCAGCCCGAGCGCGGCGGTGGCGGCTGGCGACGACCGATGCGCAGTGCCTTGAGCTCGGGGACCTCGGCCCGGCGGTCCAGGGCGGCGGTGGACACGGACAGCTTCACGCCGGTCCAGTCCTCGCCCGTGTTCTGGCTGACGGTGGCCCTCATGCGCAGCGAGCCTTCCTCCAGCGTGCGAGGCAGCCGCAAATCGTAGGTGGGCACCCAGAGCGCGCCGGGCACCGCGTACTCCAGCGCGATGAGCGCGGGCGTCTCGCGGGGCCAGGGGTTGCCGGACAGCGTGAGCACCGCGGCGCGGAACACGCGGGCGCGCTCGCCCCGGACGGAGGAGGAGGCCTCGTGCAGGTGCTGGCGTCGCAGGCGGACGTCGCTCTCCGCGTCGCGCAGCTCCCGCTCCAGGTCGAGCTGCCGCGCGTTCAGCGTGGCCAGCTCCGTGTCCACGAAGGACGTGAGCGCCAGCAGTGAGTCGAGGGGCGTCTGGTGGGGCGTGTAGCGGGCCTTCTTCTGCGGCGGGAAGGTGGGCTTGAGCTTGCCCACGGCCTGCAGCTCGCGCCGGGTGACCTCCAGGCGCGCCGTCACGTCCGAGACGCGCGAGAGGGCCTCCTCCAGGGCGCGGTGCTCCTGGGGGACGTCGACCTCGGGAGGGAGCTGGACGTCGAAGGTGGGGCGGATGGCGCGGATGGTGAGGCCGGGCGGGCCCTGTCGCACCGCGGCCCGGAGCGTCCCGGTTCGCAGCGAGAGGGGAAGTCCGTTGAGCTGGATTTCATTGGGGACGCGGTCCTCCACCAGCTGGAGGGTGGCGATGCGCGTGCAGAGCGCCCCCTCCGCGTGAACGGTGACCGCATCCAACATGGATGGCACGACGAGCATGCGCCCCCTCGGCTCAGGTGAGGGCGCAAGGGTAGTCGAGATGGGTTTCGGAATCATGTCCCCCTGGGGGCGTCGACCCCGGGTGGGGCCGTGGGGTCCTCTTCCGGGGCCCACCGCAGCACGCGTCCACCGGGCAGTCGCAGGGCCCACTGGCGCCGCCGCGTCGTGTCGTGACGCCGGGCGATGAGCACGAGTCCCCAACGTCGCACCAGCTCGCCCGAGGCTGTCACGCGCCAGCTCGCGTCGAAGTCGAGCAGGTCCCTGGACAAGGAGCCCGGCAGTCGGCCCTCGTCGCGCAGGGCCTGGGCGAAGCGTCGTCCCTCCACGCGCGCGTCGGGCTCCATGGACATGGGGTTGGACCGGGCCCATTGCTCGAAGCGCGGCGCGAAGTCGGGACCGAGCGCGGAGGCCAGCAAGGGCCACGCACGCTCCACGCCCCGGCGGCGCTTGCTCATCAGGGACTGCGCCGCCGCGAGCACGCGGGCCTCGTCGAACCCTGGTGGAACAGGCGCGCCGACTCCGAGCGCGCGCACGAGCTCCGCCTGGGCGCGGGCCTGTCGCTCACGGGCGCTCATGGCACTCCCTCCCGATTTGCGTCGGTGGCGCCGCGCTCATGCGTGGCACTCCGCGTATCCCGCTGCTCATGGACCCCGCGGGGGACAGCTCGCTCGGGTGTGCACTGGTGGGTCTCCCGGCCAGGTCGCTCCGTGCCACGCAGGAGCGCCTGCTTCATCGCGGACAGCTCCGCGGTGAGCTCCGCCTCGGGGGGGAAGCGGTCATCGCGCTCGAGCATCACCGGAACGGGCCCCAGTCGCGCGGCCAGTCGCTCCAGCAAGGTGAGCGGTCCCGGGGGGAGCGGATGCGCATGCGTGTCGTGATACAGCCCGCCGCGCTGGACGCCGCCGGCCACGTGTACGTACGCCAATCGCTCACGAGGCACGGCCGCGAGCACCGCGTCCGCATCCGTGCCGTGATTCAGCACGTGGGCGTGGAGGTTGGCCACGTCCAGGAGCAGCGAGGCCCCGGTCCGCTCCAGCACGCCGCGCAGCAGGTCCGCTTCCGAGAAGGCCGCGTCGGGCCACTCGAACAGCGAGGCCACGTTCTCCAGCGCGAGCGGCACGGGCAGCGCGGCCTCGGCCATCCGGATGTTCTCGGTCAACACCTCCAGCGCCTCCTCGGAGCGCTGCACCGGCAGCAGGTGCCCCGACTCGAGCCCTCCCGCGCGGACGAACGCGAGGTGCTCGCTGACACACACCGCGCCCAGTCGCTCCGCCAGTCCCGCCAGCCACGCCAGCCTCCGCGGGTCGGGCGGCTCCGCGGAGCCCAATCCCAGCGAGACCGCGTGCAGCACCACGGGGACACCGCGCTCGCGCAGCCGTGAGAGCGGCTCGGGGATGGGGCCCTTCGGCGAGAGGTGCTCGGCGAGCACCTCCACGAAGCCGAGCCCCGGGCGCCGGTCGATGAAGAGCGCCAGCTCGCGTCGCCACCCGATGCCGACTCCCCGAAGACCGGGCACCGTCAATCGCCACCTCCACCGCAGCCGCCGCAACCACCACCGCCGCCACCGTCGCCGCCGCTGCTGCAACTGCTGGAGCCGCTGCAGCCGCTCGAGCCGCTCACGCCGCCGAAGGATGAGCCCGAGGGGTCGATGTGCCTGCGCATCAGCTCGAAGTCGCTCATCGCCACCGCGCCCAGGCCGAAGAGGGCCACCGCCACCCCCAGGTCCTGACTGTTCATCACCTGGGAGTTCTCCGTGCTCATGATGGACGTCTTCAGCGGCTGCTGATTCCAGCGCAGCGCGTGGAGCAGCGCCGAGCCCCGGCGGCTGGTCCACACGGGCCTCGCGAGGAAGAAGAGGGTGACCGCCGTGGCGAAGCAGAGGATGACCAGGAAGGCCACGGGCCTCTCGCGCTCCAGGCCCACGTTGACCTTGGCGAGCCCCAGCAGGAGGACGCCGAGCAGCGGCAGCATCGGCAGCCACCGGGCCCGCGTGGCCTGGCCTTCGTCGACCAACCAGCCGCGCTGTTGCAGGGGCTGCTTGAGCCGCTCGATGGCGGGCTCGATGCTGGCGACCAGCTCCGCGTTGCTCTTCTTCGACTCATGGACCGCGGCGTAGACGAGCCGCTCGAAAGGGGACGCGAAGTCGGACCGCTTGCCCGTCGTGGTCAGGGTCGTGCCGTCCATGACCAGGGCCTTGTCGTGGAGCAGCCTCGCCAGGGCCGTGTGGGCCACGGCCTTGGGGCCGGAGAGCATCGCGAGCTCGTACGGGTCCAGCTTCTGCGGCAAACCGTCCGGGCCGCCTCCCGGTGTGCGCAGCATCCAGCGCAGCAGCAGTCCGAGCGCCACGGCGCCCATGGCCAGCAGGACATACAGCGCGAGGAAATCCGGGCCCGACAGGTTCAAGGGGTCCATCATTGCGCCCTCCCACGGTGGGTTCGCCCCTTGATGAAACGCTGCCGGGCGCACGTGACAGCCCGGTCCCGTGACGTCTTCGTGACGTCCGGGTGTCACCGGGGCGCCATGTGTCGGGACCTGTCGGCCAGCCTAGCGTGGAAGCCTTTTCGCTGGGGAGGTGCGGCCTGCGCGACCCAGGGTCAGCTCGCGTCCTGACGGGCGACGGGCTCGGGCGTGGGCTTGGGGCGCTTCACCTCCTTGCCCGTGCAGTCGTGTCCGACCACGGGCGGGAAGGTGCTGCTGGGGCGGTACTCCCAATGCCACGGCTCGGAGGGCACGGTGCGGCGGAAGCCGAAGCGACAGGCATTGGCCTGGAGCCATTGATAGCGCTTCGACGTGCGCTTGCCGATGACCAGGTCCACCGCGAGCCCGCGCTGATGGTTGGAGCGTCCGGGCCGCGCCGCCTTGTTGCCCCGACCCCGGCGGTACTGCTCGTACAGGAGGCGTTGCTCGGGCAGGGAGCGGTAGCCGCTGGTGACCCGGAGGGCGATGTCGTGCTTCGCCGCGTCCAGCGTCATGCGTTGGAGCGCGGAGGCCGCGTCGCGGTGGAGACGGTGGCCGCCATCGATGTGGACCAGCTTCGCGGCCTTCGCCTTGCGACGAGGACGGGCCTCGGCCGCGAGGACGGCGGTCGTGAAGAGGCACACGAGGAGAACGGCACTCCAGCGGAATAGCGCGAGCGACATGGCGGAATCCGGCCCGGGGGGGGGGCCTGACTTTCGCGCGTCCATTCCCGCAGGCAAGCAGCCGGGGAGCCGAGCCCTCGACGGACGGTTTCGCGTCGTCAGAACAACGAGAGCTGCGCGGCGGCGGGCTTGGCCGTCGGTGCGGGCAATGGCTGGAAGCCGCGGGCGCGCGCCCAGTCCACGCTCGGGCCGGACCAGTGGTGCAGGTCCATGCGCGCCTGGCCTCGCTCGTCGAACCCGACGCCCTCGGCCTCGAGCAGCTCCTTCTGTCCGTGGCCCGTCAGGCTGATGCCGCCCGTGCGGTTGATGATGCGCTGCCAGGGCACCGTGGCCGAGCGTGCGCCCAGCGCGCCCAACGCATGGCCGACCACCCTCGCGTCGCAGCCGTCACCGACGATGGTCGCGATGTCGCCGTAGGTGGCCACCTTGCCGGAGGGGACGGCCTGGACGACGGTGTAGATGCGCTCGAAGTAGTCGCGCTCGTCGCGCGCGGGCTGCGTCATGGGGCGTTGCTCCTGTCGAGGACACTGTCACCCTGTGGGGCCTTCAGCCGCTGCGCGAGCCCAGGCCCGTGGCTTCGCCTGCCTTCAGGCGCTCGTGCAGCGTGCGGGCCTCCAGGTACCAGAACTGCACGTTGCCGAAGCTGAGGATGTCGCCGTCGCGCAGCGTCGCCTCGCGCAGGCCCAGGGTGCCCGCGTTGAGGAACGTGCCGTTGGTGGAGCCCAGGTCCTGCACCGTGCAGCGGTGCTGGGATTCGTTCCAGCGCAGCTCGGCGTGCAGCTTGGAGACGGACGCGTCGTCGATGACCACGTCGCAGTCCATGCGCCGGCCGATGCGCAGCCGGTCCGTGGCGTGCAGCGGCGGGAGCGTGGCGACGCGCAGATGTTCGAATTCGAACAGGAGGGTCATCATGCCCAGGCTGATGTCCTCGGGCGCGGCCATGCGGGTGGGCGCGAGCACGGCGGCCGAGGCCTCCGAGGGTGGACGCTGGATGAGGGCGAAGGGCCCCAGCTGGCGCTCGAAATCCCTGGCGGGCAGTGACGCGGCGAGCGCGCGCAATTCCTGGACGGACAGCACGGAAGGCAGCCTAGCGGCTCACCCCGCGTGCGCCCAGCGTCCGCGAGGGTCCCTGTACGGCTTTCATTGACCTGCATGTCACGGGTTCCCTACATTGGGAGCTTCATGGAGGGGGCCGGGCTCCGGGAGGAGCGCCGGCCCTCGACTTTTTCGTGAACCTGGGAGTGGTGGAAGGAGCTGTGTCGATGGCTAGCGGGAGCGACAACATCCCGATGACCCCCTCCGGGCTGCGCAAGCTCAAGTCGGAGCTCAAGCACCTGCAGTCCGTCGAGCGAGGCAAGATCTCGCGGGAGATCGAGGTCGCCCGCGCCCACGGGGACCTGCGCGAGAACGCGGAGTACCACGCGGCGAAGGAGAAGCAGTCCCACATCGAGGGCCGCATCCTGACCCTCAATGACTGGATTGCGCGCGCGGAGGTCATCGACCCCAGCAAGCTGGGCGGTGACAAGGTCATCTTCGGGGCGACGGTGGACCTGCTGGACACGGAGACGGACAAGCCCGTCACCTACCGCATCGTCGGGGAGATGGAGGCGGACCTGAAGAAGCGCTGGCTCGCCGTGACGTCGCCGGTGGCGCGGGCGCTCATCGGCAAGCGCGTGGGCGACATCGCCACGGTGCAGAGCCCCGGTGGCACGCGCGAGCTGGAGATCCAGGAGATCCGCTTCGAGGATCCCCAGGACGAAGCCCCGGCTGGCGAGGGCTGAGTCCGCCGTCCGACGGGAACAGTTGAGGACAGTCGGCGGGGGAGCGGGCCTTGGCTCGCTTCCCCGGTCGCGTTTTCTGGGAGACGTCACCCCCGTTCCGTAGGATGGATGGACGTGACTCACGCGTGAACCATCCGCTCGCCAGTCTTGTAGGGCCCCTGCGCTACGCGTGTCAGCGCGACTTCGCCATGCTCGCGACGGTGAAGGGGCTGACGCCCGTCCTGGAGCGCGCGCTGGCCGGAGCCAGCGGCGTGAGCGCCGAGGCGCTGGGACACCTGCGCGCGGCGCTGCCGTACGTGGACCACCCCACGCCCGAGCGCCGCAAGGCCGCGCTGCGGCGGGTCGTCGCGGGTCTGAAGCTCAGCGGCGTGGTGCTGCCAGCGGAGCTGGAGGGGCTCGCGAGCGGGGAGGGCGCCGCGGACGCGGTGCACGAGTCGCGAGGGACGCTGGCATCGGAGCCTCGCGGTGAGGCGTCAGGCGCGCGGCGCGCTCCTTCGGGCGAGCCGAACCCTCCGCGAGGGACGTCGGAGTCGGAGCCTCGCGGTCATGCGGCCAGCGCGCGGCGTACACCTTCGGGCGAGCCGAACCCTCCGCGAGGAGGGCCTGCATCGGAGCCTCGCGGTGAGGCGTCAGGCGCGCGGCGAACTCCATCAGGGGATTCGAGCTCTCCGCGAGGGGGGCCTGCATCGGAGCCGCGCGGTGAGGCGTCGGGCGCGCGGCGTACTCCATCAGGGGATTCGAGCTCTCCGCGAGGGGGACCTGCATCAGAGCCTCGCGGTGAGGCGTCGGGCGCGCGGCGTACACCTTCGGGCGAACCGAACCCTCCGCGAGGCATGTCGGAGCGGGAGCTTCGCCAGGCCGCGTCGGGAGCACGTCCTCCGGCGTCGGGAGACTGGACGCACGGAGGGGCCGACACGGCGCGGACGCCTCGCCCCAATCCGAACGCGGGACGGGTCCAGGAGGGCCAGTTGGGCCCGGTGGTCCGGGGTGCGAGCGGACGCGCCTCGGCGGACGGCGGACAGGGCGGGCCGCCTCCGGGCTACGTCCAGATTCCACCCTGGAGGTCGAACGAGCCCGTGCCGACCTCTGCCCGGGCGAAGACCGCGGCGCCCCGCACCGGGGGCGCGGAGCTGGGGAACGCGCCCCGCGCTTCATACGGCGCGCAGGCGGGACTCGCGCGTCCTGGTACGCCCCCAGCCCCGCGCGCCGACGGACGTCCGGGCCGACAGACCTCCCTCGACACGGGCCCCGCGAGCACGTCCCCGGCCAAGGCGCGCAAGGAGAAGGAGCAGCGCAAGAAGAAGCGCGCCGTGGCGGCGGAGGCCTCCCGCTCCGAGGCGAAGCTCTTGTCCATCGCGCCGCGCTCGGGGCCGTTGTCCTCGCCCCTGAAGACGCTGGGCAAGCGGCTGGGGCCCCGGCTCATCTCCGCGTTGGACAAGAAGGGCCTCAGGCGGATGGGCGACATCCTCTTCCTCCTGCCTCGCTGCTACGAGGACCGCAGGCGGCTGCTCACCATCGCCGAGCTGGAGCCAGGCGCGCGCGGCGTCACGGTGGGCATCGTCAAGGTCGCCGACTTCGTGCCCGGCAAGCAGGGGCGGCGGATGTTCCGCGCGGTGGTGGGGGACCGCTCGGGCAGCATCGCCGCCACGTATTTCAACGCGGGCCCGTGGCTCAAGAGCCGCTTCACCGTGGGCAAGCGCATCGTCCTCTCCGGCGAGGTGCGCGCGACGATGAGCGGGCGCGAGATGGCGCACCCGGAGATCGAGCCCGCCGAGGACCTGGACTCCGCCGGCTCCGTGCACTTCAACCGCATCGTCCCCGTGTACCCGGGCTTCGAGCGCGGCGAGCAGCGCTCGTTCCGCGAGCTGGCCTCGCGCGTCGGTGAGCAGTACGCGCACGAGCTCGAGGACCCGCTGCCCCCGGAGCTGCGCCGTCGCCTGGAGCTGATGCCGCTGCCGGAGGCGCTGCGCTTCATCCACTTCCCGCCGGACTCGGCCGACCTGGAGGCGCTCGACGTCCACCAGAGCCCGGCGCACCGTCGGCTCGCGTTCGACGAGCTGTTCTTCCTCCAGCTCGGCATGGCGCTCAAGCGCCAGGGCGTCAAGGCGGAGCTGGGCATCGCGTTCGACGTGTCCCCCATGCGGATGGACAAGGCGCGCGCGGCGCTGCCCTTCCAGCTCACGGGGGCCCAGGCGCGCGTGGTGGAGGAGCTCGCCCGGGACATGGCTCGCGAGGAGCCGATGAACCGGCTGGTGCAGGGCGACGTGGGCAGCGGCAAGACGGCGGTGGCCATGGTCGCCGCGATGGTGGCGCTGCAGGCCGGCTACCAGGTCGCGGTGATGGCTCCCACCGAAATCCTGGCGGAGCAGCACGAGCGCAACTTCCGCAAGGTGCTCGGTCCGCTCGGCTTCCAGGTGGGGCTGGTGAGCGCGTCCGGCACGGCGAAGGCCAAGCGCCAGGTGCGCGACGCCGTCGCCCGGGGAGACATCCACCTGGCCGTGGGCACGCACGCGCTCATCCAGCAGGACATGTCCTTCGACAAGCTGGGGCTGGTGGTCATCGACGAGCAGCACCGCTTCGGCGTGCTCCAGCGTCACTCCCTGATGAGCAAGGGCCCCAAGCCGGACGTGCTGGTGATGACGGCCACGCCCATCCCGCGCACGCTGGCCATGACGCTGTATGGAGACCTGGACCTCTCCATCATCGACCAGCTCCCGCCCGGCCGCACGCCCATCAACACGCGCGTGTTCAACGACAAGCAGCGCGCGCGCGTCTACGAGTCCATCGCCTCGGAGCTCGCCAAGGGCCACCAGGCCTACGTCGTGTATCCGCTGGTGGAGGAGTCGGAGAAGCTGGACCTGGAGGACGCGACGCGCGGCGTGGAGAAGCTGCGGGTGGCCTTCCCCCAGGCGAAGGTGGGCCTCCTGCACGGGCGGATGAAGGCGGAGGAGAAGGACGCGGTGATGGAGGACTTCCGCGAGAAGCGGCTGGACGTCCTCGTGTGCACCACCGTGGTGGAGGTGGGCGTGGACGTGCCCAACGCCTCGGTGATGGTGGTGGAGGCGGCGGAGCGCTTCGGCCTGTCCCAGCTCCACCAGCTCCGTGGGCGCGTGGGACGTGGCGCCGCGGCCAGCTACTGCTACCTGGTGGCGAGCAGCGCGCGCTCGTGGGAGTCCACCGAGCGGCTGTCGGTGATGGAGGCCAGCAGCGACGGCTTCGTCATCGCGGAGAAGGACCTGGAGATTCGCGGGCCGGGCGAGTTCCTCGGCACGCGGCAGAGCGGCCTGCCGGAGCTGGCGGTGGCGAACCTCGCGCGGGACGGAGACCTGCTCTCCATGGCGCAGGCCGAGGCCCGGCGCATCCTCGCCAGGGACCCGGACATGAAGTCCCCCGAGCACCAGGGACTGGTGAAGGCGCTCGAGGAGCGGTGGGAAGGCCGGCTCGCGCTCGCGCGGGTGGGGTAGCGCGCGTCAGGGCCCCTCGTCGGGGCTCGCGGGCTTCGGGAGCGGCTCGTAGCCGCGCTCCTCCACCCAGGCACGCTTGCGCGTGGCCGTCCTCCCATCCGGTCCGGCGAGGACGCCCTCGCCCTCGGTGCAGGCAAGGCCCAACCTCCGCTCGCATGGGTCCACCGCGACGACCGTGCAGCCCTTGAACGAGTAGATGCCGGGGCTGTCGTCCGAGGTCCCGGCGAAGGTGTCCTGGCTTCCACCCAGGTCGATGGTCGTACAGCCCCCACCCTCCGAGGACTGGGGTTCGGAGCACAGGAAGACCGCGCTGTAGGAGCCGCCCGAGGTCTCCCCGGACGTTCGATAGAGGTCCGAATACGGGTCGGCGCAGAGCCAGGCGGTCTCGGCGCACGCCGGCAGGTGGGCCTTCTTGCAGGGGGCGTCGTCCCCATCGCGGGTGAACACCCCATCCTCCCCGCCGAACTTGTCCAGGTTGAAGTAGGTGCTCTTGCGGGTCCTCTCATCGCCCCAGCGCACGGCGTGGCGCGCGGCGTCGAGGGCCGCGGACTTCTTCTTCGCGCGGAACAGGCACAAGGACAGGTCCGCCCACGCGGCGCCGTCCTGGGGTGACAGCTGGGTGAGCTTCTCGAACAGGGGACAGGCCTTGGCGAACTGCTTCGCGTCATAGGCCTTCTGGGCCTGGGCACGGAGGGCAGCGGCGTCCGGGGGCGCGGCCGTGAGCAGCAGGAGCAGGGGTGTCAGCATGGAGGGCGTCCGCGTCAGAGGCGGGTGGCGGCCGTGACGTACACCGGGAGGCGGAAATTCACTTCCAAGGTCTTGGCCTGCTCGGTGATGTCCCAAACGCTCGAGCTCCCCAGAGACCTCCTCGCCCAGCCGCAGCGAGCGCCGCATGCGGACCACGCCCCAGACGCCACACACCAACGTCCCCACGAGCAACGCTCCCTGGAGGCTGACCGGCTCGAGCGTGGTCGTCCGGAGGCCGAGGAGCTGATACCCGCCGACGAGCGCCAGCAGCAGCGGGATGCTTCCCTGGACGAACGGGAGACGCGTGGGCGGAGGTTGGATGCCGCCCGGGGATTCGACCCGCCCGAAGATGAACGCCGGCTCGGCCATCGCGCGAGCGTAGGGTGGGGGGCCTTGTCTTGGATAGCGTGCCGCCGGGGAAATTCCCGCGAGGGTTGTCGGACCCGCCCGCTGCTGCGAGTGCCTCGCGTGTATAGGCTTCGGGCATGGGAGATCTGGATCGCGCCGAGTATCTGTCCCGACAGGGCATCCATGACCCTCGGGTGCTGGAGGGCATCGGCCGCTTGAGCCGGGCGGAGTTCGTGGCGGAGCACTCGCGCTCGGAGGCGGGCGTCGACGCGCCGCTCCCCATCGGGCATGGGCAGACCATCAGCCAGCCCTATGTCGTGGCGTTCATGACGCAGGCCCTGCGCCTGGAGGGGCATGAGCGGGTGCTGGAGATCGGCACGGGCTCCGGCTACCAGACGGCGCTGCTGTCGCTCTTGTGCCGCGAGGTGTTCACGGTGGAGATCATCCCGGAGCTCGCCCGCTCGGCGCGCGAGCGGCTCCACCGGCTGGGCTTCGAGAACGTGTACTTCCGCCAGGGCGACGGCGCGGAGGGCTGGCCGGAGCAGGCGCCGTTCGACGCCATCATGGTCACCGCCGCGCCGGTCGAGGTGCCCTCCATGCTGCTCGCCCAGCTCCGGCGTGGGGGCCGGATGGTGGTCCCCGTCGGACCGCTGGAGGGCGCCCAGCAGCTTCTGCTCATCCATCGGGCCAAGGAGGTGGGGCAGCTCCCCCGGGTGGAGACGCTCTTGCCCGTGCGCTTCGTCCCCTTGACGGGGCCGACGGGAGTCCCCCGGCCCTGACGGACCCGAGAGGGGAGCGGTCCGCCCGGATGCCTGGAAGCCACCACGGGCCGAGAAGTCGCGTTGCCCCCGAACGTGGCCGCCCGCTAACGTCCCGGCATCATGATCATCTGTCCGGTCTGCGACCACGTACAGCCCGAGGGCACCGAGTGCGATGTCTGCGGGAAGCGCTTCCCGGTGGACGCCGCGGGCGCGACGCCCCCGGTGGCCCCGCTGCCGGAGCTGGAGCTGACGCCGCACGCCGGGGGCCGCGACGCGGTGAACGCGCAGCCATTGCCGGAGCTGGACATCACGCGCCTGCGCAGCGGGCCGGACCTGCCGCCGCAGGTGGTGCAGGACCTGGAGCTCACGCGCTCGGCGCCCACGGGGGACCTGCCGGTGGCGGTGCTCCCCGAGCTGGACACGGGCCGCGCGCCGGATGACGGCGTGCGCACCGCGGCCCCGCTGGGCGCCGTGGTCTGCCGCTACTGCCGCAACGTGCAGGCGCAGGGGCTGCTCTGCGACAACTGCGGCATGCGGCTGCCTCGCGCCCGCGTGGCGCCTGTCGTGGTGGCCGGGAAGCCGGGCGAGGACAACGACTGGATGGCCTGCCCCTCGTGCCACACCCGGGGCCGCCCGGGTCGGGCCTGCTCCGAGTGTGGCACGCGGCTGGTGGAGCAGACATGAGCGCCTCTGAGTCCGGCTTCAAGGCGGAGTATGCGTGCAGCGAGGGCTGCGACTTCCGGGCCTCGCTCCTGGATGTCGTCTATCGCTGCCCGCGCTGCGAAGGCCTGCTGGAGGTGCGTCACGACGTGGACGCCCTGCGAGCGGTGCCCGCGGCGGAGTGGAAGCGGCGCTTCGAGTCGCGCTTCGGTTCATCGCGCCTGCCGGATGGCTCCGGCGTGTGGGGCAAGCGCGAGTGGGCCTACCCACAGCTCCCCGTGGAGGACATCGTCTCGCTGGGCGAGGGCCGCGTCCCGCTCAAGCCCCTGCCGCGCATGGCGTCCGAGCTGGGGCTGTCCGCGTTGGACCTGAAGGAGTGCGGCGTCTCGCCCACGGGCAGCTTCAAGGACTGGGGCATGACGGTGCTCGTGTCCGCCGTGAAGCACATGCGGGCCCGGGGCGTGCCCCTGCGCGCCGTGGCGTGCGCGTCCACGGGAGACACCTCCGCGGCGCTGTCCGCCTACTGCGCGGCGGCGGGGATTCCCGCGGTGGTCTTCCTGCCGCGCGACAAGGTCTCCCTCGCGCAGCTGGTGCAGCCCATCGCCAATGGCGCGCGTGTGCTGTCGCTCGACACGGACTTCGACGGCTGCATGCGCCTGGTGCAGGCGGTGACGGCGGACACGGGCCTGTACCTGGCCAACTCGATGAACTCGCTGCGCATCGAGGGCCAGAAGATGGTCGCCGTGGAGCTGTGCCAGGACCTGGGCTGGGAGCCACCGGACTGGGTGGTGATTCCGGGCGGCAACCTGGGCAACGCCAGCGCCCTGGGCAAGGGCTTCGAGCTGATGCTGGAGCTGGGACTCATCACCCGCAGGCCGCGCATCGCCGTGGCGCAGGCCCAGCGCGCCAACCCCCTGGCCCGCGCCTTCCGGGGTGGCTTCCAGGAGCTGCGGCCCATGCAGGCCGAGAGCACGCTGGCGTCCGCCATCCAGATTGGCAACCCGGTGTCCTTCCGCCGCGCGGTGCGAATCCTCAAGGCCTTCGACGGCGTGGTGGAGGAGGCGACGGAGTCGGAGCTGGCCAACGCCGCCGCGCGCGCGGACCGCGAGGGGACGTTCACCTGTCCCCAGACGGGCGTGGCGCTCGCGGCGCTGGAGAAGCTCGTCGCCCAGGGCGTCATCGAGAAGGGCTCGCGCGTGGCGGTGGTGTCCACCGCGCACGGGCTGAAGTTCGCCGACTTCAAGGTGGGCTACCACCGGGGCACGCTGGCGGACGTCACCAGCCGCCACGCGAATCCCCCGGTGCAGCTGCCCGCGAACCTCGACGCGGTGCGCTCGGCCCTGTCGGACCTGGGCTGACGTCGCGAGGGAAGGGCGGGGCTCACCTCGAGGGGAGCCCCCGCCCCCGGAGATATCGAGGCGCGCGTCAGTCCGCGAGCAGCGGGACGCGCTTGTCGATGGTGAGCCCGAAGCCCGCGAGGCCCCGGTAGGTGATGTCCGTGTTGGTCATCACCTGCAGCGTGCGCACGTTCAGGTCATTGAGGATCTGACAGCCCATGCCCAGGTCGCGCGTCTCATGCGGGCCGCTGCGCAGGTCGGCGCTGCCGTCCGCGTTGCGCTTGTGGTGGATGCCGAAGTCGTCCCCGTGCATGCCGGGCAGGTACACCAGGACGCCGGTGCCCTCGCGCGCGATGCGGGCGAGCGACTGGTCCAGCAGCGCGTTGCAGTTGCACGTGGGCGAGCCGAACACGTCGCCCATCGTGCAGGCCGCGTGCAGGCGCACCAGGGCGCTCGGGCGGGCGGCGGGGTCTCCCTTCACCAGCACCAGCGACTTGGCGCCGTCCGGCAGCCACGTGTACGTGAGCGCCGTGAAGTCGCCGTAGCGGGTGGTGACGGTGTGCTGGCCCGGCTCGCGGCGCACCAGCCGGTCCTTGCGGCGGCGGTACTCGATGAGGTCCGCGATGGTGATGACGCGCAGCTTGTGCTCCAGCGCGAAGGCCTGGAGGTCCGGCATCCGCATCATGGTGCCGTCGTCCTTCACCAGCTCGCACAGGATGCCGGAGGGGCCCAGGCCCGCCAGCCGGGACAGGTCCACGGTGGCCTCGGTGTGGCCCGCTCGGCGCAGCACGCCGCCCTCGCGGTAGCGCAGCGGGAAGATGTGCCCGGGGCGCAGGAAGTCGTTCGCCTGGCTCTCCGGGTCCGCCAGCGCCAGGATGGTCTTCGCGCGGTCCACCGCGGACACGCCCGTGGTCGTCCCGTGCCGGTAGTCCACGGACACCGTGAAGGCCGTGCGGTGGGACTCGGTGTTGTCCGACACCATCTGCGGCAGCCGCAGCGCGTCCAGCCGGTCCGCCAGCATGGGCATGCAGACGATGCCGCTGGTGTGGCGCACCATGAAGGCCAGGTGCTCGGGCGTCACCTTCTCCGCCGCCATGATGAGGTCGCCCTCGTTCTCGCGGTCCTCGTCGTCCGCGACGATGACGAACTTGCCGTCGCGGATGTCCTGGATGGCATCCTCGATGGAGGAGAGCTTGGCGTCGTGGCTCATGGTGGCTTCGGTCCGCTCGCGGGTCTGCATGTGCAGGCGCATGTAGCGTCTAGGTCCGGGGCTGGCAAGCCAACCCGCCTCCCGGCGTGCGCCCGGATGATGGGCCGGAGTAGGTCCTCCAGGGGCGCTCCTCCGACTGCCCGTTTCGGTGTGGGCGGAATCGTGTGCGACCTGGAAGGTTGGAGTCCCCAGGGACGATGACTCGACGCGTGGGACGGGCTGCTGTAGGATGCCCGGTTCCGAGATGAGCGCCAACACCCAGGACTTGAGGACGCGGCTCGACCAGCTCCAGGAGAGCCTGTCCGTCCGCCAGAGCACCACCCACTTCGCCCACACCGGGGTCGCCACCATGGTGGCCCTCATGTTCGGTGGGGCGGCGGGCAAGCTGTTCTACGACTCCCTGCGCACCCCGCTGCTGGCCTGGGGCGTGGCCCTGCTGGCCGTGGTGCTGCTGGGGTATGCCTTCCGCCGCTACGTGCTGGGACGCCGGGTGCTGGCGGACGAGCTCCAGCGCTACCAGACGATGCTGGAGCTGCGCAGCCAGCTCCGGCTGGACGAGCCCTCGGCGCTGCTGCCCCAGTGAGCGGGGCGCGCAAGCTCTCCCGTCGGGGCCGGTTCATCGTCCTGGAGGGACTGGACGGCGCCGGCACCACCACGCAGGCGGAGCGGCTGGCGGCCGCGCTGCGGGCGGAGGGGCATGGGGTGCTCACCACGCGTGAGCCCTCGGACGGGCCGGTGGGGACGCTGATTCGCCAGGCCCTCACGGGCCGCCTGGGCCTGCCCCAGGGCGCGGGGCCCCTGACGCCCCAGACGCTGGCGCTGCTCTTCGCGGCGGACCGCACGGACCACCTGGCGGCGCGCGTGTTGCCGGCGCTGGAGGAGGGAAAGCTCGTCCTGTGTGACAGGTACGTGCTGTCCTCGCTGGCCTACCAGGGGGCGTCCCTGCCCATGCGCTGGGTGGAGCAGGTGAACGATTACGCCGTGTCGCCGGACCTGACGCTGTTCGTGGGCGTGGCGCCGGAAGTCGCCGCGAAGCGACGGGCGGCGCGGGGTGGGGCGGCGGAGCTGTTCGAGGCGGACGAGGCGCAGCGGCGCATCGCGAAGCAGTACCTGGCCGCCATCCGCCGCCGCGCGAAGAAGGAGCGCATCGTCCACATCGACGGTGAGCAGGGCATCGAGGCGGTGACGCGGGCCTCGCTGGTCCAGATTCGCAGGCTGCTCGGCCGCAAGCGCTAAAGGGGGCCTGAAGCCCCCCGTGGTCGGGTGCGCCCCAGCCCCGAGGGGCGGGGGCCGAGCCCTTGGAATTCGGACATCGCGGACAGTCCCCCCGACTCGCGCCACGGAAATCCGAGCCGTTGCGGTAGAGTCCGCCGCTCCATGGAGCGCACGGGCGCGGCGGCGATCATCATCGGCAACGAGGTCCTGACGGCGAAGGTCCAGGACCAGAACGGTCCGCACCTCATCAAGAGGCTGCGCGAGGTGGGCATCCCCCTGCGTTCGGTGGAGACCATCCTCGACGACGTGGACGCCATCGTCGACGCGATGAACCGGGCGCGGCAGCGCGCGCGCTACGTGTTCACCAGCGGCGGCATCGGCCCCACCCACGACGACGTCACGGTGCGCGCGGTGGCGATGGCGCTGGGCAGGTCCGTGGTGCGCCTGCCGGAGATGGTGTCGCTCATCGAGGCGCGCGCGCCCGAGGGCAAGGTGACACCGGAGGGCATGCGCCTGGCCGACGCACCCGAGGGCGCCGTGCTGCTGCCCCAGGCGGGCACGTGGTACCCGGTGCTCACCGTCGGGGACGTCTACCTGCTGCCCGGCGTGCCGCAGCTCTTCCGGATGCAGCTGGAGACGGTGCTCGCGCGCCTGAGCGGCAGCCCCGTGGTGCTCCAGAACCTGTTCCTGCGGCTGGGCGAGAGTGAAATCGCCGCCGTGTTGGACAGCGTGGCGCTGAACATGCCGCACGTGGCCATCGGCTCGTATCCGGAGTTCGACCCGGCCAAGGACTACCGGGTGAAGATCACCGTCGAGGCCGGCGAGCGAGGCCCGGTGGAGGAGGCCGTCGCGCGCATCATCGGCGGCCTGCCCGACGGCGCGGTGCTGCGGCGGGAGTGACGACGCCTCCCGCCGCGCCCGGCGACTACAGCGACAGCCCCAGCCGCTGGCGCAGCCGGAAGAAGTCGTCGGTGAAGGACCAGGACACCAGGGTGCGCAGCCGCTCACCCTCGCGCACGGCCTGGATGACCGGCTCGGCCGAGTCCAGCTTCGCGCCCGCGAAGTTCGGGTCCTCGCGCAGCACCATGCCCAGGCCCACGGACACGTCGCCCGCCATCAGCAGGCCCGCGCGGTCCGCCGAGTAGTCCAGCGCGTCCAGCCACGGCGCCAGCTCCAGCTTCTGCACGTCGCCCAGCGACATCGCGGGGCCCTCCAGCGCCTTGATGGCCTTGCGGGAGAACGCCTTGCGCAGCTGCTTCACCGCCTCGTCGTTGCGCCGGCCCAGCGCGGAGAAGTTCTGCGCGTGGATGCGGATGGCGTTGCCGAACAGGTCCGCCGTCTCGCCCTGCGACAGCTTCTCCAGCACGGCCGCCTTGTTGAGCAGGCCCAGCGCCGCGCGGCCCAGCAGGAACTTCTGCTCGCGCGCGTTGAAGCGGCGCACCACGTCCTGACCGATGCACACCGACATGGGCTCGGTCGTCTCCAGCACCGTGAGCCCGCGCCGCGCCTGGTACGCGTCGAACTCCTCGACGCCGAACACCTGCGCCACCGCGCGCACGGCCTTGTACACCGCGCTGTCCGGCTTGAGCTTGTCCGTCTTCGGGTTGACGCCGACGATGTCGAAGCTCGGCGGGTAGACCTTCTCCAACTGGTCACCCATCGCCCGCAGCACCTCCAGCAGCGGGCCGCGGACGCCCGGGTGCAGCAGCACCGTGTCCACGTCCGTCGACGTCAGCGCCTCGCGAGCCTCCTGCGCCAGCCTCGCGCGGCCCTCCGTGTAGAAGGCCAGCTCCACCTCGTTCGTCGAGCGCAGGAACTGGAGCACCGACGCCACGCAGAACGCCTTGTCGAGCTGCTTGAGGCCCTCCCACAGCTTGAACAGCGCGTGCAGGCTGTCCACCCGCGTCGGGTCCTGGCGGAGGATCTGCTTGTGCTCCTCGATGGCCATCGGCACGGACGACGTGTCGCGCGCGTACAGGCCGGCCAGCGCGAAGCGGGCCGTGAGGTTCGTGCCGTCCGCGTCCACCACCTGGCGGTACAGCCCGGTGGCGCGGGCGGGCTCGGACAGGGGGCCCGCGTACAGCTCCGCCACGCGGATGCGCAGGGCGCTCGCGCGGCGTGGGTCCGTGGCCGCCGAGGCCTGGGCCTCCAGGAGCTGCGCCAGCTCCGGCAGGTTCCTCGCGCGCTCGTACAGCGTCACCAGCTTGTCGATGAGCGTGGTGTCGCCGGGCGACAGCTCCAGCGCGCGGCGGTACAGCGGCGTGGCCGCGGCCGCGTCACCCAGGCCCTCGTCGTACGTGCGCGCCAGCTCCAGCGTGAAGCGCGCGCGGGCGTCCGCAGGCAGCTCCTGCTGCAACAGCTTGTGCAGGCAGTCCACCGCGCCCGCGTAGTTGCGCGCCTGCGTGTGCAGCGTGGCCAGCCGCTCCAGCGCCTCCTGGTGCCGGGGCTGCGAGGCGAGCACCGTCATCAGATACGCGATGGCGCGCGTCGCGTCGTTCAGGTGCGTCTGGTACAGCGTGCCCAGCGTGAGGTGGAAGGGCGCGAGCGTGCGCACGTCTCCGCCCAGCTGCACGCGCTGGGTCAGCATGGCCGCGGCCTCCGCGTACTGCTGGGCCTCCAGCAGCAGGGCGGCGCGCAGCTCCAGCGCCTCGATGTGCCCCGGCTGCGCCGACAGCGCCTTCTCCAGCAGCGCCACCGCGCGCGGCTTGTCTCCCAGCGCCCCGTGGTGAAGCCGCGCCGCGCTCACGAAGCCCGTGGCCGCGGCGACGTGGTCCTTCTGCGCCAGCTTCGCCTCGGCGCGCCGCTCGTGCAGCGCGGCCAGGTCCGCCGAGCCGCCCCGGTGCGCCAGCAGCTCCTCCAGTCCCGCCTGCGCCGCCGGGTGCAGCGGGTCTCTCTCCAGCGCCTGCTTGTAGAGCGCCGCCGCGCCGTCCGTGTCCTTCTGGATGAGCGACGCCAGCCGCGCCGCGCCGATGAACGCGTCGATGGCGCCGCGCGGGTCCTTGCTCAGCCGCGCCTCGGCCTCCAGCGCCGAGCGCGCCTCGGCCGCGTCTCCGCGCCGCATCGCCACGCGCCGCGTCCCCTGCAGCGCCGGGATGCACTGCGGCTGCAGCTCCAGCGCCTGCTTGTAGAGCGCCGCCGCGCGCTCCAGGTCCCCGAAGCGCGTCTCCGCGAGCTCGGCGGTGCGCAGCAGCATCTCCAGCGCCTCGTCCGCGTCGCGCGCGTGCGCCAGCCGCAGCGTGTACAGCCGGGCCAGGCCCGACACGTCTCCCGCCAGCTTGAGCGAGCGCTCCAGCGCGAACGCGAGCCGCGCGTCACCCGGGTCCGCCTCGAAGGCGCGCTTGTACGCCTCCAGCGTGCCCTCCGCGGGGCCCTTGTCCAGGTCCACCACGGCGGACAGCCGCAGCGCGGTGGCCAGGCGCGGATCATTCACCCGCTCGGCGATGCGCTGACGCAACTCCGCGCGGCGCGGCCGGTCCGAAGCGCGGATGCGCTCCAGCAGGGTGAGGGCGGTGAGGTTGCCCGCGTCCAGGCCCAGCACGGCCTCGCAGCACAGCGCCGCGCGCGAGGGCTCCTGGAAGCGGTCCAGGTACAGCCGCGCCAGCTTCAGGTACGCCGTCACCTTGGCCGCGGGCGTGTTCCCCACCTGCGTCTCGCGGTCCAGGATGGCGACCAGCTCCTTCACGTTGTCCTGCGCCAGGAACAGCCGCTCCAGCGCGCGCAGCGTGGCGGCGTGTCCCGGCGTCAGCCGCAGCACCTCCTGGTAGGTCTCGATGGCCAGGTCCGGGCGGCGCAGCGCGTCCTCCCAGATGACCGCGGCCTGGAACAGCGCGTTGGCGCGCTCCAGCGGGTCCGTGCGGTTGGCGGCCTCCTCTCGCAGCATCGCGACCAGGCTCTCCCACGCGCCCTGGGCGCGGTAGATGCGGGCCAGCGCGCGCAGCGCGGGGAAGTAGCTGGGCGCCAGCATCAGCGCCTCCTGGTACGAGGCGATGGCATCGTCCTCGCGGGACAGGCGCTGCTCGTACAGCTCACCAATCTTGTAGATGAGCGCGGCGGCCTGCTCGGTGGACTGGGAGCTCTCCGACTCCGCCCGGTACATGTCCACCAGCTTCTCCCAGCGGCCGTCCTGCGCGTACAGCCGGCCCAGGGCCTTGAGCGCGGGGAGGTACGACGGGGACAGCGCCAGCACGCGCTCGTACGCGGTGATGGCGCCCGCGCGGTCCTTCAGGTTCTCGTCGAGGATCTCGGCGTTGCGGTGCAGCAGCGACAGCACCTGCTTGGTGTCGCCCGCGAGCGACGCCTCCAGGTCGTGCGTCTCCAGCAGCTCCCGGAAGCGCTGCGCGCGCTCGTACAGCCGCGCCAGGTTTCGGATGGTGGGCAGGTGGTCCGACGCCAGGTCGAGGATGCGCTTCATGCACTCGATGGCGTGGTCCAGGTCTCCCAGCCGGTCCTCGTACACCCCGGCCATCTTGTTGAGCGTGGTGATGAGCTGATCCCGGTCCGACGTCTGGAGCAGGTCCTGCTCGAACATCGCCACCAGCTCCGCGAAGCGGCCCTGGCGCTCGTAGAGGCGGGTGAGGGCCTTCTGCGCGGGCAGGTAGCCGGGTTGAAGCTGCAGGCAGGAGTTGTAGCGGGAGATGGCGTCCTCCTGCCGTCCCAGCCGCTCCTCGAGAATCTCCGCGGCCTTGTACATGCGCGCGGCCTTCTGCTTGGCGTCCTCGGCGGCGGCGACCTCCGCGTCGAAGACGGAGACCAGCCCCTCCCAGTTCTGCATCCGGTAGTAGAGCTTGCCCAGGCCCGCGAGCGCCGCGGCGTGGCCGGGGATGCGCGCGACGATGGCCTGATAGCGCGCCGCCGCGTCGGCCTCGCGCTTGAGGACCTCCTCGTACAGCGCGGCCAGCCGCAGGTTGGTGGCGACCAGCTCGCTCTCGTCGTTGAGCGAGCCCACGCGCGCGAGCAGCACGTCCGCCAGCTCCTCGAAGCGGCCCTGCGTCTCGTAGATGCCGGCCAGCTCGCTGAGGATGAGCGGGTCATTGGGCGCCGCGTGGCGTCCGTCCAGGAGCGCCGCCAGGGCCTCGCCCTTCTGACCCATGCGCTCGTGGACCTTGGCGATCTGCAGATAGGCCGGCGCGGCCTGGGCCCCCAGCAGCGTGGCCTCCGCCGTGAGCGCCTCCAGCAGCTCCTCGGTGTGTCCCTCTCGCTCGGCGGCCCGCTTGAGCGCGGCGAGCAGCAGCGGGTCCGCGCGGTCCAGGGCGAAGGCCTCGCGCAGCAGCGACGCGGCGGGCTCGCGCTGCTTGAGGCGCTCCTCGAGCAGCAGGCCCGCGGACGTCAGATAGTGCGCGCGCAGCGACGGCTGCTGCATGGTGGCGGCCAGCAGCCGGTAGACCTCCACCAGCGCCGCGGCGTCATTGCGCGCGGCGTAGACGGACTCGAGCTGCGTGAGGACCACCACGTCGGTGGGGCGGCGCTCCAGGCACTGGCGCAGGCACGCGGCGGACTCCTCGTCGCGGGACAGCCGCTCCTGCAGGACGATGCCCTTCTCGAACAGGAGCGCGGCCTGGTGGCGCGCGTCGTCGGTGGCGGCCAGCTCCGCGTCGAGCAGCTGGATGACCATCTGCCAGTTGCCCACGTCCGCGAAGAGCCGGCGCGCGGCGCGGATGTTGACCAGGTAGCGCGGCGCGAGCTTGTACGCGTTCTGGAACGCGACGGCCGCGTTGCGCGGATTCTTGAGCGGCTCCTCCCAGAGCAGGCCGACCTCGTGGAAGAGCTGCGCGGCGGTGGTGGCGTCCGTCGCGCTGAGCGTCCGGGCCTCGCGCTCGAGCGAGGCGATGCGCTCGCGGGCCTCGTCCTCCATGCTGGGCGTGGGCGCCGCCTGGGGCGCGGCCTGGACGGACTGCGTGAGCACTTCCGTGGCGGAGGGGCCCGTCTTGCCAGACACGACGGCGGTCGGAGGAGGGGCGGCCGTGACAGGGGGTCGCGGGATGTCGTTGCGCTCGCTCATGAAAGGCCGGCTCCGGGGGCCAGGGATGATGAGGGGAGAATGGCCGGGAGCGGTCGTAACACGCGCTTGCCCGGTCCCTCAACTTCCCGACTTTCCAGGCGATTTGGGTGTCCGGATACCCGGGGAGCAGCCGTGCGCCTGCTCGGGAATCCGGGGGGCGGCGGTGGGGACACGCCCACGAACCGGCCACCCGATGGATCCGCCGCGGCGTTGTGGTGGAGTTCGTGGTGAGCAGGGGTTCCCCCGAAGGAGAGACACAGGTGCCGAGCCAGATGACGCGGTCCCAGGTGATGAAGGCGCTCGAGGCGGCCGGCGACCCGAGGGTGCGAGAGCGCTATGTGCGCGACGGCGCCGGGGAGAACGTGTTCGGCGTCTTGATGGGGAAGGTTCGCGCGCTCGCCGGCCAGGTGGGACAGGACCACGCGCTGGGCCTGGAGCTCTGGGCCACGGGGAACCACGAGGCCCGCCTCCTCGCCTGCATGCTGCTGGACCCGGAGGCCCTCACGGAGAAGGCGGCCCGCGAGCTGGTCGAGCCGCTCACCCTGCCGCTCCTGGTGGACGAGCTGGTGGGCCGGGTGCTCGTGAAGGCGCCGGTCGCCGAGGCCCTGGAGAAGCGCTGGAGGGACGGCGATCAGGAACTGCCGCGCCGCGCCGGCTGGAAGCTCCTCGCCGGACGGATTGCGGCGGGACTCGCGAAGGACCTCGATGTCGGGGCGACGCTCGCTCGCATCGAGAGCGAGCTGCCGGGGGCGCCGTACCGCGTGAAGGAGGGCCTCAACCATTGCCTCGTGTGGATCGGCATCCATCTGCCGGAGCACCGCGCCGAGGCCATCGCCATCGGTGAGCGGTTGGGGCGCTGGGACCCGAGGCCCATCCCGAAGGGCTGCACGTCCAGCTACGCGCCGGAGTGGATCGCCGCGGTCCTCGCGCTGCGCAAGGGCGAGAAGACCGAGGCGCGCAAGAAGATGGAGGCCGCGGCCGGGAAGAAGAAGCCCGCCCCGGCGCGTGAGAAGCCCTCGGCGAAGAAGGCGGCACCCGCGAGCAGGACGAGCGCGTCGAAGACGCCAGCTCCGGCGAGCCAGAAGCGCGCGCCGAAGAAGGTGGCGGCCCGGAAACGCGCGGGCTGAGCGGTGGGCGGAGCGAGGCTCCGCCGAACCGGACTGTCCCTACAGCAGCTCGCTCAGGTTGCTCTCCGCGATGCTCGTCAGCAGGGAGACGCGCTTGTGCAGCCACGACCCGAACGGCTGGATGCGGCCAACGGGCGTCTTCTTCGGCAGGTCGGTGATGCTCTCGTCGAACGCGACGATGGCCCGCTCCCCGGCGGCGTTCACGGAGCGGTTGTCGAAGGCGAAGGACCGGTCGACATGCCAGCCGCCATGGAAGGGCTGGAGGTCCTCCAGCGCCTCGTTGCCCGAGGCCTCCACCAGGTCGTTGATGTCGTAGACGTCGTCGGCGATCTCCATGCAGCTCCAGCCACCACCGGTGACGTTGCCGGCGTGGAAGCACGGCAGGTCCTCGTCGGCGTTCGCGGAGATGATCCACGTGATGGAGCCGTAGACGCGCAGGAAGTACTCCCAGCTCGACTCCTTCTTCCTGGGCTTGAGCGGCCGGGCCTTCAGCCACTGCCCGATGCGCGGCTTGTGGAAGCGCACGAAGAACGACACATGTTCCTCGGCGGACGCGATGCGCTTCTTGTCCTTCTTCGCGTCGACCAGCTCCGCGATGAAGTGCCCCGAGGGGATTCGCTCATGGAGGTCCTTGAGCATCGCCACGGCGAGGTCCACGGCCTCGAAGGCGTCCTGGGGCTTCGGGAACTTCGTGCCCTTGGGCCGCGAGGGCTTCCTGGGCGCGCCCTTCACGGGCTTGGGCTCCGGATTGGGATACTTCGCTTTCCAGAGCTCCTGGTTGTACTGCACGAAGCCGTCCTTCTCCTTCGCGCGGACGCGCTTCTCCGCGTAGGCGACGGCCGCCTCCCAGCTCGCGTGCGCCTTCTCCTGGCGATCCTCGAGGGTGTGGTTCCCATCGACCTGGATGGACCAGTACTTCTTCCCACCCTTGAGGTACTGGCGCTCGAGCACCTTCTTCGAGTTCGGGTTCCAGGCGTTGCCATCACGGAAGCCCAGGTTGCGGTAGCGAGCCAGCAGGTCCTCGACCTCGGAGGCGTCGACGAGCGCGACGTGGTGGTGCCCGTTCAACGTGCCACGGCGAACCTGGGCCTTGTCCCCGCGCACCGAGATATCGACGTAGAGGAGCCAGCCTCCCCGATACAACACGTGCCGCGCCGTCACGGGCGCGGAGAACTTCTCCGCCTTCGGATCCCGCTTGTAGAGCCTCCCGGCGCTCGAGACGCGCAGCTCACCGCCCTCCGAGTAGAGCCAGATCTCATCCTTCACATCGAGCTGCGGGTCCGAGTACCAGATGGCGTCACCGCCATTGAGCTTCTGAAGTCGCTTCCAATCAGGATCAGCCATGAAGGAGTTCTCGCCCGGAGCCTGGAGGACGTCAATGCGTCGGGAGTCAGCTCCCTGTTTGTCTGGACTCCTCGCGCTGTTCGAGGCGGCGCATGAAGTCATTCAGGTGTCGCGCCATCGTCGTGACGTGCGGTGGTTCGATCATCGTCTGGTGGTTTCCGGGGACGCCGATGAGCTCCAGCCCGCCGCGCACCAGCTCCTGCCAGGGGCGCTCGGGATGGAGCGGATGGGGCGGGGTGTACTCCTGGGCGCGCAGATAGATGGCGCGGCCCTCGGTGGGGCCGGGCTCGTAGCTGAACAGCGCGCGCATGTGCGCCTTCCAGACGGAGAGGAAGACCTGCAGGTCCACCAGGGAGAACGACTCCGGCACCGTGGCGCCATCGCGCGCGCGACGCAGCACCTCGAGCATCTGTGCCCGCGGCTCCAGTCCGCGCAGCAAGGTGATGAGCTCGGGTGACGAGTCCCCGAAGATGGCCGCGAGCAGCTCCGCGTCATCCTCGAAGCGCGTGGGGAGCTGACCCGGGCCCGGCGTGTCGAGGAAGACGAGCAGCTCGGGAGGGACGCCGAGCTGCCGCAGCCGCTGCGCCATCTCGTAGACGATGGTGCCGCCCATGGAGAGGCCCACCAGGTAGTAGGGCGGCTCGGGGCGCAGCTGGAGCAGCGCATTCAGGTGGACGGAGGCCAGCTGCTCGACGGTCTGGAGGGGCTCGCATTCTCCGTTCACGCCGGGCGCCTGGAAGCCGTAGACGGAGCGCTCGGGACCGAGGGCCCGGACCAGCTCCTGATAGCAGAACACCGTGCCGCCAATCGGGTGCATGCACAGCAGCGGCGGCAGGCGGTCGTCACGTCCTCGTTGGAGCAGGACGACGCCGTCGGGCAGGGACGGCGCCTTCGTGGTGGAGGCCACGGGCGCGCGTTGCTCCTCGAGCCACGCGGCGAGCGCCGCCACCGTGGGGCTCTGGAAGAGGACCTGCAGCGGGACCTTGAAGCCGAAGCGCTCGGACAGCTTCGCGACGAGCTGTGCGGCGAGCAATGAGTGCCCCCCCAGGTCGAAGAAGCTCGCCGTCACGTCGCGGACCTCGCGGCCCAGCACCTGAGCCCACAGCGCAGTGAGCTCTTCCTCGAGGGGTGTGCGCGGCGCCACGCGCGTCGAGTCGTCGGCGGACGCGGTGGGCCGAGGCAGGGCGCGATGGTCGACCTTGCCATTGGCGGTGAGCGGCAGCGCGGGCAGCACCACGAAGTCCGAGGGGACCATGTGCGGTGGCAAGCAGCCCTGGAGGAAGTCGCGGAGCGCGCGAGGCGCCAGCTCCGGTTCACTCGCGACGTAGCCGACGAGGCGCCGGTCGCCGGGGATGTCCTCGCGGACGAGGGCGATGGCGTCACGGACTTCGGGATGGGCGCGCAGCGCGGTCTCGACTTCGCCCAGCTCGATGCGGAAGCCGCGCAGCTTCACCTGGTTGTCGGTCCGGCCGATGAAGTCCAGCGCGCCGTCATGGCGAAGCCGGACGAGGTCTCCGGTGCGGTACAGCCGCGCGCCGGGCGTCGTCGAGAACGGATGCGGGACGAAGCGCTCGGCGGTGAGGTCGGCTCTGTCCCAATAGCCCCACGCGAGCCCGTCGCCGCCGACATACAGCTCGCCCGTGACGCCCGTGGGCACGGGCCTCAGGTGGGCATCGAGGACGTAGGCGGTGCTGTTGGCGATGGGCCGCCCGATGGGGACGGAGTGCTCCTGCGGCGTGCTCACGGGGTGCCAGCAACTGAATGTGGTGTTCTCCGTGGGACCGTAGACGTGGAGGAGCCTTTGAGGCGCGCCGGCGGAGAGGACCCGGTTGACGCACGCGAGGTCGGCGTTCTCCCCGCCGAAGAGGAGGAAGCGCAGCGCGGAGAAGGCCGAAGGCTCCGTGCGTGCGACGAGGTTGAAGAGCGCGGTGGTGAGGAACAGCGCGGTGATGCGCTCCTCGCGCAGCCGGCGAGAGAGCATGGCCGGGTCGATGACGTCGTCCTTGTCCAGGATGACGAGCGTCGCGCCGTTGAGCAGCGCGCCCCAGAGCTCGAAGGTGGAGGCGTCGAAGGCGATGGTGGCGGCCTGGCCGACGCGGTCGTCCGGTCCGAGCTGGACGTAGTCGGAGCCCAGGACGAGCCGGAGGACGGCGCGGTGGGGGATGCAGACTCCTTTGGGCCGGCCCGTGGAGCCCGAGGTGTACGTGACGTAGGCCAGGTCGTCCGGTCCGGTGTCGCGTGTGGGTCGGTCCGTCGCTTCGTCGTCGGTGAGGGCGAGGGCGTCGATGCACAGCGGTGCTGCGAGGCCCTTCGGCACGCGGGACACGAGTGAGGTCTGCGTGACGATGCACTGGACCTGCGCGTCCCGGGCCATCAACTCCAGCCGTTCGGAGGGGTAGTCCGGGTCGAGCGGCACGTAGGCACCACCGGCCTTGAGGATGGCGAGCAGCGTGACCACCAGCCGAGGCGAGCGGGGCAGGCACACGCCGACCCGAGGCAGTGCACGGCTCACGCCCTGGGCACGAAGCAGGTGCGCGAGCTGGTTGGCCTGTCGTTCCAGCGCCGCGTACGTGAGCACCGTGGTGCCATGCTGGAGGGCGATGGCCTCGGGCCGTCGGGTGGCCTGGGCCTCGAACAGGTCGACGATGGAACGCTCAGCCGGGTAGTCGCGAGCGGTGTCGTTCCACTCGACGAGCCATTGCTGTCTCTCTCGTGCGGAAAGCAGGTCGAACGCGTGGATGGAGGCATGGGGATGCCGGACCACATGCTCCATCAGCGCGCGGAGATGCCGCGCCATGCGCTCGATGGTCGCGGGTGAGAACAGGGCCGTGGCGTACTCGAAGACGCCCACGAGTCCATCCGCGGACTCCTCCAGGGAGAGCGTGAGGTCGAACTTCGACGTCCCGGGATGCAGCTCCACCGCGTCCACCGTGAGACCCGGGAGTTGAAGCTGACCGGTGGGCGCGTTCTGGAGAGCGAACATGACCTGGAGGAGAGGGCCATGAGAGAGGGAGCGCTCGACGCGGAGCTCATCGACGAGCTTCTCGAAGGGAAGTTCCTGGTGTGAGTAGGCGGAGAGGCAGACGTCGCGGGTGCGGAGGAGGACGTCGAGGAAGGAGGGGTTGCCGGAGAGGCGAGCGGGGAGGGGGAGTGTGTTGACGAAGAAGCCGATGAGGGACTCGAGCTGGGGGCGAGTGCGATTGGCGATGGGAGAGCCGACGAGGAAGTCGAGCTGGCCGGAGTAGCGGGAGAGGAGGAGCTGGAAGGAGGAGAGGAGCGCCATGAAGAGGGAGGCGCCGTGGTGACGAGCGAGGGAGTCGAGAGAGGAGCGGAGGGAGAGGGGGAGGGAGAAGCGGTGGAGGGCGCCGTCGAAGCGCTGGAGGGAGGGGCGAGGGAAGTCGGTGGGCAGCGAGAGGAGGTGGGGGACGCCGTCGAGGAGGCGAGTCCAGAAGGAGAGCTGGGAAGAGAGGAGGTCGCCGGAGAGGTGGGAGCGCTGCCAGGAGGAGAAGTCGGCGTACTGGAGGGAGAGGGGAGGCAGCGAGGGGGAGGAGAGCTCGCGGTAGAGGACGCCGAAGGACCAGCCGTCGGAGATGATGTGGTGGAGGTTGAGGAGGAGGACGTGGCGCTGGGGAGCCAGGCGGAAGAGGCGAGCGCGGAAGAGCGGACCCTTCTCGAGGTCGAACGGCGCCACTGCTTCGAGTTGCACGCGTCGCGTGGCCTCCTCATCGGGTGACTCCAGGGCGGAGAGGTCGAATCGCTCCCAGGACAGCTGTGCTGAGTCCTGGATGTGCTGGATGGGAGCACCGTGGCCTGGGAAGGTCGTGCGAAGAGACTCGTGTCGGTCCACGAGGCGCTGGAGGCGCGCGCGGAGCGCCTCGGCATCGAGCTCGCCGTCCAGTCGGAGCGCGAAGGGCATGTTGTAGACGCCCTGTTGCTCGTGGAGCTGGTTAAGGAACCAGAGTCGCTCCTGCGCGAAGGAGAGCGGAGGCGCCGTGTCCCGAGTCCTCCGGGGAATGAGCCCGGAGTCTTGTATCGAGGGCGAGGTTCCGAGGAGCTTCTCCACGGCACGCGCGAAGCGTTCGAGCGTCGGCGCCTCGAAGAGCAGCTTCACGGGAACGGTGACACCGAGCGATTCTCGCGCACGGGAGACGACCTGTGTGGCGAGCAGCGAGTGCCCGCCCAGCTCGAAGAAGTTCGCCGTGACACTGAGCTGTTCGAGCTGGAGGACCGAGGACCAGATGTCCGCCAACGCCACTTCCAGCCCGGTGCGAGGCGCCACGAAGTCCTCGACGGCGCCTCCCTCCGGGGCGGGGAGTGCGCGTCGGTCGACCTTGCCGTTCGGTGTCAGGGGCAGCGCATCGAGCACGACGAATGCCGACGGCACCATGTGTGCCGGGAGCTGGCTCCGCAGGTGCTCACGAAGTGTCGTCGCGGTCGTGGAGGTCGCGGCGTAGGCCACCAGGCGTCTGTCTCCGGGAGAGTCCTCGCGGACGAGGGCGATGGCGTCGCGGACCTCGGGATGTGCACGCAGCGCGGCTTCAATCTCGCCCAGCTCGATGCGGAAGCCGCGCAGCTTCACCTGGTTGTCGGCGCGACCGATGAACTCCAGCTCACCGTCCTGGCGGAGCCGGACGAGGTCCCCGGTTCGATAGAGCCGAGCCCCTGGAACCGAAGAGTCCGGATGCGGAACGAAGCGCTCGGCGGTGAGGTCGGGTCTGTTCCAATAGCCCCACGCGAGGCCCTCGCCACCGACATGCAGCTCGCCGGTGACTCCGAGGGGAACGGGTTGCCCGTGGGCATCCAGGACGTAGGCCGTGCTGTTGGACACGGGGCGACCGATGGGAACCGAGTGCTCCTGTCGCTGACGCACCGGATACCAGCTGCTGTAGGTGCTGTTCTCCGTCGGGCCGTAGAAGTTCGCGAGCTGCCCGGGGGCGCCATGGGTGAGCACGTCGTTCACACAGGACGGGTCCGCGGCCTCTCCGCCGAACCCCAGCCATCGCAGACCCTTGAAGACTTCCGGCTGGGAGCGCGCGACGAGGTTGAACAGCGCGGTGGTGAGGAAGAGGGTGGTGATTCGCTCGTCCTGGATGCGGCGGTTGAGCAGCACCGGGTCGAGGACCTCGTCCTTGTCCAGGATGACGAGCGTCGAGCCGTTGAGCAGCGGAGCCCACAGCTCGAAGGTGGAGGCATCGAAGGCGATGGTCGCGGCCTGTCCAACGCGGTCGTCAGGGCCGAGCCGGATGTGGTCGGCCTCGCGAACCATGCGCACCACGCCGCGATGGGGAATGCAGACACCCTTGGGAAGGCCCGTGGAGCCCGAGGTGTAGATGATGTGCGCCAGGTCCTCCGACGTGCTCTCACGAGGAAGCGCGCTCGCATCGGACCTCGTCGGTTCCTCGGCAGGTGACTCGAGACTCAGCACCGGGATGTCCGAGGAGAACGTCGAGCGGAGCGCGTCGAGGCTCACGATGGCGACGACCCGAGCGTCTCGGACCATGAAGTCGAGTCGCTCGGAGGGATAGTCCGGGTCGAGCGGCACGTAGGCGCCACCGGCCTTGAGGATGGCGAGCAGCGTGACGACCAGTTCAGGAGTGCGAGGCAGGCAGACGCCGACCTGGGGACGCGCACGGCTCACCCCCTGTCCACGCAGGCGTCGCGCGAGACGATTGGCGCGAGCGTCGAGTTCTCCATAGGTGAGGCTCGTCGACCCGTGCCGCACGGCGATGGCGTGGGGACGCAGGGACACCTGCTCCGCGAACAGGTCGATGATGGACGCACCGGCCGGGAAGGCGCGGGCCGTGTCATTCCACTCGACGAGCCACCGAGTGCGCTCCTTCGCGGAGAGCACGTCGAGAGAGTGGATGGGCGCGTGAGGGTTTCGCGCGACCTGCTCCATCAGGTTCCGGAGATGCTCGGCCATCCGCGCCACGGTGTCCGGCGAGAACAGGGTCGTGGCGTACTCGAAGACGCCGTTCAGTCCGTGCGGCGTCTCCTCGATGAAGAGCGTGAGGTCGAACTTCGACGTCCCGGGATGCAAATCGAGATGCTCGACCGTGACGCCCGGCAAGGTGGGCGGGACACCGGGCGCGTTCTGGAGAGCGAACATGACCTGGAGGAGAGGGCCATGAGAGAGGGAGCGCTCGACGCGGAGCTCATCGACGAGCTTCTCGAAGGGAAGCTCCTGGTGTGAGTAGGCGGAGAGGCAGACGTCGCGGGTGCGGAGGAGGACGTCGAGGAAGGAGGGGTTGCCGGAGAGGCGAGCGGGGAGGGGGAGTGTGTTGACGAAGAATCCGATGAGGGATTCGAGCTGGGGGCGAGTGCGATTGGCGATGGGAGAGCCGACGAGGAAGTCGAGCTGGCCGGAGTAGCGGGAGAGGAGGAGCTGGAAGGAGGAGAGGAGCGCCATGAAGAGGGAGGCGCCGTGGTGACGAGCGAGGGAGTCGAGAGAGGAGCGGAGGGAGAGGGGGAGGGAGAAGCGGTGGAGGGCGCCGTCGAAGCGCTGGAGGGAGGGGCGAGGGAAGTCGGTGGGCAGCGAGAGGAGGTGGGGGACGCCGTCGAGGAGGCGAGTCCAGAAGGAGAGCTGGGAAGAGAGGAGGTCGCCGGAGAGGTGGGAGCGCTGCCAGGAGGAGAAGTCGGCGTACTGGAGGGAGAGGGGAGGCAGCGAGGGGGAGGAGAGCTCGCGGTAGAGGACGCCGAAGGACCAGCCGTCGGAGATGATGTGGTGGAGGTTGAGGAGGAGGACGTGGCGGTGGGGAGCCAGGCGGAAGAGGCGAGCGCGGAAGAGCGGACCCTTCTCGAGGTCGAACGGCGCCGCGGCCTCGCGCTGGAGGACCTCCTGGAGGTCGTCTGGAGACGAGGTCAGGTCGACGACCCGCCAGTCGAGGTCCATGTCCTCGGAGATGACCTGCGTGGGAGTTCCGCCCCCAGGAAAGCGCGTGCGCAGAGACTCGTGACGAATGACGACGGCTCGAAGACGCTCACGAAGCGCGGGGACATCGAGCTCACCTTCGAGTCTCAGCCCGAAGGGCATGTTGTAGACGCCCTTCTGGTCATGGAGCTGGCTGAAGAACCAGAGTCGCTCTTGAGCGAACGACAGGGGCAGCGCCGAGTCCCGGCTCACCGTGGGAATGTGCGTGGACCCGGTGGGCTGGGGTTCGCCGAGGAGCTGCTCCAGCACGCGCGCCAGGGACTCGATGGTGGGTGACTCGAAGAGGGCTCGGACGGGGACGTGGACACCGAGCGTGTCCTGGAGGCGGGAGACGACCTGGGTCGCGAGCAGTGAATGCCCACCGAGGTCGAAGAAGCTCGCGGTGACACTGACGCGCTCCAAGGACAGCACCGTGCTCCAGATGTCGACGAGTCGCGACTCCAGCTCCGTGCGAGGCGCGACGAAGTCCTCGGCGTCGAGCAGGCCGAGGCTCGGAGTCGGAAGCGCGCGTCGGTCCACCTTCCCGTTGGGCGTCAGCGGAAGCGAGTCGAGGACGACGACCGTCGAGGGGACCATGTAGCTGGGGAGTCGGCGTCCCAGCTCCTCGCGAAGCCGGGTCCCCTCCACCTGCGTCACGGCATAGGCCACGAGGCGTCTGTCCCCCGGAGTGTCCTCCCGGACGAGGACGGCGGCGTCACGGACCTCGGGATGCGCACGCAGCGCGGCTTCAATCTCGCCCAGCTCGATGCGGAAGCCGCGCAGCTTCACCTGGTTGTCGGCGCGGCCGATGAACTCCAGCTCTCCATCCTGGCGGAGTCGGACGAGGTCTCCCGTGCGATAGAGCCGAGCCCCTGGCACCGAGGAGCTCGGATGGGGAACGAAGCGCTCCGCGGTGAGGTCGGGCCTATCCCAGTAACCCCACGCGAGGCCGTCACCACCGACATGCAGCTCACCGGTGACACCGACGGGGACGGGTTGCCCGTGGGCGTCCAGGACATAGGCCGTGCTGTTGGACACAGGGCGGCCGATGGGCACCGAGCGCTCCGAGGACGGCCGCGCCCGATACCACGTGCTGTAGGTGCTGTTCTCGGTGGGGCCATACCCGTTCACGAGCGCGCCAGGAGCGCCATGCGTCAGCACGCTCTGGAGACACGTGGCATCCGCGGCCTCGCCACCGAAGATGACCCAGCGCAGGCCGGAGAACGCATCCGGGTGCACGCGCGCCGTGTGGTGGAAGATGGCGGTGGCCACGACGAGCGCGGAGATGCGCTCCTCCCTCAACCGGCGAGCGAAGACCGAGGGCTGGAGGAGCTCGTCCTTGTCGAAGACGACCAGCGTGGCCCCGTTGAGCAGCGCGCCCCAGATCTCCAACGTGGAGAGGTCGAACGTCACGGTGGTGACCTGGGCCACCCGGTCGTCGGGCCCCAGGCGGACCTGGTCCGGGTCCAGCGCCATGCGCACGACGCCTCGATGTGGAATGCAGACGCCCTTGGGGCGCCCCGTGGAGCCCGAGGTGTAGATGATGTGGGCCAGGTCCTCCACGGTGCTGTCGCTCGGCAGCGGCGTGGCGTCGGTGCGCTCCAACGTGTCGAGCTTCACCGTGCGCCACGGACCCTCGGGCAGCCGCTCACTCAACGCGCCCTGGGAGACGAGGGCCGTGAGGCGTGCGTCGTGGGCCATGAAGGCCAGCCGTTCGGTGGGGTGCTCCGGGTCGAGCGGGACGTAGGCCCCGCCCGCCTTGATGGTCGCGAGGAACGCGACGATGAGGTCCGCGGACCGGGGCAGGCACACGCCGACCTGCGGACTCCGACGGTCGACGCCTCGCGCGCGCAGCACCCGGGCGAGCGCATTGGCGCGGGCATCGAGCTGGGCATATGTCAGCTCGGACACTCCGTGCCGCACGGCCACGGCGTCGGGATTGCGCGCCACCTGCGCGTCGAAGAGCGCTCCGAGCGGTGTCTGCGACGGGTACGCGCGCGTCGTGTCGTTCCACTCGACCAACCACCGTTGCTGCTCATCCTCGGAGAGCAACGAAGCCCGGGCGCAGGCACGTTCCGGCGCACGGACGAAGGTCTCGGCGAGCCGGACGAAGTGCTCCGCCATCCGCGCGACGGTGGGCTCGGAGAACAACGCGGTGGAGTACTCGAGGGTGCCTCGCCATCCGTTGGACGAGGGCTCCACCGAGAGGAAGAGCTCGAAGCGCGCCGTGCCCGTGTCCACCTCCAGCGGCGCGACCTGGACACCTGGAAGGCGAAGCTGTCCCCCCGGTGCGTTCTGGAGCGCGAACAGCACCTGGACCAGCGGGCTGCGTCCCGGCTCCCGTTCGACTTGGAGCTCGTCGACGAGCCGCTCGAAGGGATGCTCCTGATGTGCGTAGGCGCCGAGGCACGCGTCACGGGTGCGATGGAGGACGTCGCGGAAGGACGGGTTGCCGGAGAGACGGGCGGGGAGGGGAAGGGTGTTGACGAAGAAGCCGATGAGCGATTCGAGCTGGGGCCGCGTGCGATTGGCGATGGGAGAGCCGACGAGGAACTCGAGCTGGCCGGAGTAGCGGGAGAGGAGAACCTGGAAGGTGGCCAGCAAGGCCATGAAGAGCGTGGCGCCTTCATTCTGTGCGAGTCCTTCGAGGGCCTCGACCAGCGGCAGCGGAAGCGAGAAGCGGTGGAGCGCGCCCTCGATGCGTTGACGTGGCGGGCGAGGGAAATCGGTGGGCAGCGCGAGGACGTGAGGAACACCGTCCAGCAGTCGCTTCCAGAACGTCTGCCGCGTCGCGAGGGCCTCACCCGCGAGCCGCACCCGCTGCCACGATGAGTAGTCGGCGTACTGGATGGAGAGCGGAGGCAGGACCGGGGCCGTGCCCTCGACTCGCGCGGCGTACTCGGTGGACAGCTCCCGGAAGAGCACTCCGAAGGACCAACCGTCGGAGATGATGTGGTGCAGGTTGAGCAACAACAGGTGTCGCTGCTCGGCCCACGTCACGAGCAGCGCTCGAAAGAGCGGACCCCGGGCCAGGTCGAAGGGGCGTTCCGCCTCCGCCTGCACCCGTCCTCGCGCCTCCTCCAGGGACGCAGCGGACCGCCGCTCCAGTGGGATGGACCACGACTCCAGGACCGCTTGCTCGGGCGCTCCTTCGCCGGGGAAGCACGTGCGCAGGGATTCGTGCCGGGCCACCAGGGCCCGCAGGCTCTGCTCCAGCAGGGAGGCCTCGAGTGGCCCGTCCACCTGGAACGCCATCGGGAGCGAGTAGACCGCGCTGCCCGGCATCCATCGGTCGAGGAACCACAGTCGCTGCTGGGCGAACGAAGGGACTCGACGCTCGGCACCCACGGCACGTGGGATGAGGCCTTCATCCTCGTTGTCCGACGGAGCCTCCTCGAGGCCCGCGCACAGCTCGCGCAGGACGGGCTGGTCGAAGAGGGCACGCAGGGGGATGTGCCGCCGCGTCGCCTCGCGCATGCGGGTGACCGCCTGGGTCGCGAGCAGTGAGTGGCCTCCCAGGTCGAAGAAGTTCGCGGTGGCGCTCACCGCGTCCATCCCCAGCACCTCCGCCCAGATGCGCGCGACGGTCTGCTCGAGCCCTGTCTCCGGCGCGACGAGCTCCGAGGCCGCCTGGGGCGCGGGCAGCCGCGCGCGGTCCACCTTGCCATTGGGGGTGAGCGGCAGCGCCTCCATCACCACGATGGCGGACGGGACCATGTGCCCGGGGAGCTGGCGCTGGACGTGCTCCCGCAGCTCCGACGACGAAGCCCTCGCGACGACATACGCGACCAGTCGGCGGTCTCCGGGCGAGTCCTCTCGAACGAACGCGAGCGCCTCCGTCACACGCGCGTGCTGGCGCAGCGCGCTCTCCACTTCACCCAGCTCGATGCGGAAGCCTCGCAGCTTCACCTGATGGTCGCGCCGTCCGATGAACTCCACCGCGCCATCGGGTCGCACGCGGGCGAGGTCCCCCGTGCGGTACATGCGACCTCCAGGCGTGTCGCTCCACGGGTCCGGCAGGAATCGCTCACCCGTCAGGTCCGCGCGCCGCCAGTAGCCCCACGCGAGCCCCAGTCCTCCCGTGTACAGCTCGCCCACCTCTCCATCCGGGACGGCGCGGAGCGACTCGTCCAGCACGTACATCCGAGTCCCCGAGATGGACCGGCCAATGGCCACGGCCGTCGAGTCCTCCTCCGCCAGCGCGCCCCGCATGGGGTGGAAGCTGGTGAAGGTCGTGTTCTCCGTGGGGCCGTAGAAGTTGACCAGTCGCACGTGGGGAAGCTGCGCCAGGGCCTTGCGCGCATGGGGCACGGAGAGGACCTCGCCTCCGGTGAGCAGCTCGCGCACCTTCGCCGTGCCGGGCAACCCCAGCTCCACGAGCTGATGGAACAAGCCCGTGGTCATCCAGACCATCGTCACCCCCTGCGCTTCGAGGAACGGCCCCAGCTCATCCAGGCCCGCGGCGCCCTGGGTGAACACCGCCAGCCGCGCCCCGTTGAGCAGCGAACCCCAGATTTCGAACGTCGACGCATCGAAGGCGACGGGCGCGAGCTGCAGCAGCACGTCCTCGGGCGTCACGTCGACATAATTGGTCCCCAACACCAACCGCAGCACCCCGCGATGCGGCACGCAGACGCCCTTGGGCCTGCCCGTGGAGCCCGAGGTGAAGACGACATACGCCAGATCATCCGGGCACACGTCTCGCGCGGGAGGATGGTGGGGGAGCACGGCCAGCGCGTCGCCGAGGACATCCAGACACAGGCGCACGCCCTCCGAGGGCAGTCGTGGCAGCAGCGACGTGCGCGTGATGATGACCCGCACGTCCGCGTCCTGGGCCATCAGCGCCAGGCGCTCGGAGGGATAGTCCGGGTCGAGCGGCACGTAGGCACCACCGGCCTTGAGGATGGCCAGGAGCGTGACGAGCAGCTCCGCCGAGCGCGGCAGGCAGACGCCCACCCGAGGGTTCTCGCGTCCGACACCCTCCGCGCGCAGCCGCCACGCGAGCTGGTTGGCCCGCCGCTCCAGCTCCGCGTACGTCAGGCTCTCGCCGTCACTGGTGAGCGCCAGGGCCCGGGGCCGCAGGGCGACCTGGGCTTCGAAGGCCTCCGCGATGCTGGCTGGAGAGGAATCCTGCGGGAGGGTCGACAAGGAGGGGGCGTCGAGCATGTCAACGCGTCGCCCCCAGGAGATGAGAGACGGTGGCTGCCGCGTGCGACACGGCAGCCGATGGGACAGGGCGTCACGCGTGAGACATATCTAGGAGGCCTGGCCAGACAGACGCAAGATTGGCTGGCCCTCCCCGCCCTGGTGAGGCGGATCTGAAACTGAGTTGTGTTTCAGGCCGTTGTTCTCACGGGTGACTCGTCGGGTCCGCCGGATTCGTCCCGGCCGCGCGCTCGTCCCCGTCCCGCACGCCGTCGAGGTCCCGGTCGATGCCGATGCGTGTGCCCGAGCCGAGCGGCACGCAGGTGTACGTCAACACGCCGCCGCTCGCGGTGGTGGCCGTCCGCACCGTCGCATCCGTCACCGCCGGCAGGGCCTGCCGGTCCGACGTGAACTTCCCACCTCCCACGTAGAGCAGGCCCACCTCGTGCGAGCCCACCCGGCCCTTGGCCACCAGGTCACACTCGCCTGCGTTGGCGCGCGCCAGCAGCAGGTCGATGCGCGGCCCCACCACGGCCGCGCGCGCGGCCGTCAGCGTCACCTGCTGCCCGACGATGGGCGCCAGGTTCGTGTCGAACGCGAGCATGAACTGCTCCATGTTCAGCTTCGCCGTGTGGCCCTCGGGCGTGTTCGGGATGCCCACGGAGTTGAAGATGGGGTGGAAGTCGAAGCCGCTGTTGAAGGTGAGCAGCGTGGGGACGCTGCCGTCGCTCAGGAAGCCGAAGCCCCGGACCTGGTCTCCCAGGAAGGGGTCGATGGGAGAGTTGCCGCTGACGAACGGCGCGCCGAACATGCCCACCTTCTGGTACGCGTTGCGCAGGTGCGGCACCTTCGGGAACTGCGGCTCCACGTCGAAGGAGGACTGGCCCGCCGTGCCGAAGAAGCCCTTGAACGCACCCTCGGACGGGTTCGCCTCCGGGTCGATGACATGGCACGCGCCGCAGGAACCGTGGAAGAACGTCGTCGTGTTCAGGAAGAAGTCCCGCCCCGCCGCCTGCGCGGGCGTCAGCGAGTTGTCCAGGTGGCGGATGGGGTTGGGCGGATAGACGACCTGGAGCACGAAGTCGGTGAACTTCTGCATCTGCGCCGGCGTGAGCGTCGTGTCGCGGCCCAGCAGGTCCACGAAGGCCGGGTTGAACTGCTTGAAGGCCGCCGCCTCGTCATGGGAGCCCGAGTTGGGTTGCGCGGTGGCCGCGTCGAAGCCGCCGTTGCGGTCGCCTCGCCAGTGCATGGGGCCCTGGTTCGCCATGCCGCGCAGGCTCTGCGTCGCCATGGGGCCCTTGAGCGGATGGAACGCGGTGGACTGGCCGAACGTCGGGTCGTCGCCGAACTCCGGGAGGATGGGGACGATGGGGCTCGGGTTGGCCTTCACCACGCCGTCCGGGTTGCCCAGGTCCCACGCCAGGCTGTCGAAGTCGCCGAAGATGTGGCAGCTGCCGCACGACGAGTCACCATGGCTGGAGCTCAGCCGCGCGTCGTAGAGGAAGGGGCGGCCCTCGACGACGCTCGCGGGCTCCGGGTTGTACATGGGCAGGTGGGCGATCTCCTGGCGCGTCGTCGTGTTGATGACGGAGATGGCGTTGTCGAAGCGCGTCAGCACGTAGATGCGCCGCCGGGCCTCGTCCAGCACCATGCCCGTGGGCCCGCCGCCGGAGAGGAGGATTTGATTCGCCGTGCTCGGCACGAACGTCCCGTTCTCCAGCGCGGCCGTGGAGTAGACGCCCAGCTTCGACGAGCCGAACGCCGCCACGAACAGCGTCGAGCCGTCCGCCGTCACCGCCATGCCCAGCGGCTGCGCCAGGCTCTTCTCGCTCTCCGCGTTGGGCGTGGGCGCGCAGCACACGTCGTAGTCGATGTGCTTGTTGAGGTGGCGCGGCGTCACGCTCGAGTTTCCGAGCACGGTGATGCGGCTCTCGTGCAGGTGGCCGCGCAGGGAGCTGCCCGCGAAGGTGCCCGGCCCTTCGAAGCGCAGGTCGTTGCGCGCCTCGGTGTTGCTGACGTACACCTTCCCGTTGACCGGGTTGACGGCCATGTTGAACAGGATGGTGCCCACGCCCGAGTACACGCTCCCGGGGCCGTGGATGGGCGCGGGAGGGTTGGCGTTGGCGTTGAGGGTGAAGACGTCCTTGTCCGGCAGCGAGAAGCGCACCGACGACGTCCACGAGCGGTTCAGCACGTCCACCCAGTCCTGACCGTTGTGCTTGAGCAGGACGCCGACCTCCGGGGCGCGGACGCCCGCGAAGTTGGTGTTGGGGCCGGGGACTCCGCCCACGGCCTCGCCGCCGTCCGGCACCGCCAGCTCATGCATCACCGTGGTGCGGTTGCCGGAGTGGAAGGCCGCCGCGTACACCCGCGAGCCGTCCGGAGTCACCGCCAGCGCCCGGGGCGTGTCCGCGAACAGGGAGACGATGGTGAGCGGCGTGCCGCCCAGCGTGGACCCCAGCTGCTCCGAGTCGAACACCCACACGTCCGCGCGGCCGATGCCCGGCGTGGTGAGCTTCGGGTCGAACGGCGCGTTCTGGCCGCGGTGCGCCGCGGTGATGAACGCGCGCCGACGTCCAGGACCGGCGAAGACCAGGTCCCGGGGCTCGTCGCCCACGAGCAGCGTGCGCGTCACCACGCCCCCCTGTCCGTCCGCGTCCACGCGCACCACGCTCACGCTGTCCGACAGGTGGTTGACGACCCAGACCTCGTCGTTCGTCCGCGCGGCCACCGCCACGGGCTCCAGGCCCACGGGCACCGAGCCCCGGTGGGTGAGGCCGTTGTTCGCGACGCGGAAGATCTCCAGCCGGTTGTCCGGCGTGTTGACGGCGAAGAGCAGCTTGCCATCGGGGGACAGCGCGAGCGGCCGCACCTGCCCGCTCTCGAACAGCGTGAAGGACGAGGCCTGGGCTCGGGGGCCCGCAACGACTCCCGCCACCAACAACAGCGCGACGACGCTTCTTACGGCACCAGCTCGAACAGCCGCACACGAGGCTTTCACGGTGATGCGCTCCAGGGGATGGGTGACGATTCCTTCCCTCCGACAGGGGAGTGACGGGAGGGTGGGAATGGGCAATCTTCCGTGGTTCCGCACCGTGACGTAAATGCTGACATCACGACGCGTGAAGGTTTGACACGCGGGCGGGCCGCGCTTGACAGACGCCATTCGTTGAGTCGCGAAGGGGGGACGGTGGTTGGGACTGGAGCGTCCGGACCGACCCATGGCATGTGTGGACGCGCTGGACCTTGACAGGAGTGTGAGCGGATGGCCTGGAAGATGCCCGAGGAACCCTTTGTCGACGCGGAGCCTGACTCCCTGCTGGAGACCGTCATCGTCCCGCGCACGCGGGATCTGGGAGACGGCTTCGAGGTGCGCCGGGCGCTGCCGTCGTCGCGGCGGCGGATGGTGGGTCCGTTCATCTTCATGGACCAGATGGGCCCCGCGGTGCTCCAGGCCGGCAAGGGGCTGGACGTGCGGCCCCATCCGCACATCGGTCTGGCCACGGTGACGTATCTGTTCGAGGGCGAGGTGCTCCACCGCGACTCGCTGGGCGTGGTGCAGCGCATCCGCCCCGGCGCGGTGAACTGGATGGTGGCCGGGCGCGGAATCGTCCACTCGGAGCGTACACCTCCGGAGCTGCGGGTCGCGTCCAACCGCATGTTCGGCATCCAGTTCTGGGTGGCGCTGCCCGGCAAGCACGAGGAGGACGCGCCGTCGTTCGTCCACACGCCATCGGAGGCGCTGCCCGTCGTGCAGGATGGTGGCGTTGAGCTCAAGCTCATCGCGGGGGAGCTGGCCGGTGCGCGCTCGCCGGTGACGACGCAGTCGGCGCTCTTCTACGCGGACGTGAAGCTGGACGCGGGGGCGCGGCTTCCCGTGCCCGCGGTGCACGAGGAGCGCGGCCTCTTCGTCGCCGAGGGCCAGGTGGAGGTGGGCGGCGAGAGCTTCGGCCCCGGTCAGCTCCTGGTGCTGCGTCCGGGCAAGGAGGTGGTGGCGCGGGGCGGCGGGACCACGCGCTCCAGGCTGCTGCTCTTCGGCGGCGAGCCGATGGATGGGCCCCGGCACATCTGGTGGAACTTCGTCTCCAGCTCGAAGGAGCGCATCGAGCAGGCGAAGGAGGACTGGACGGCCCAGCGCATCGGTCAGGTCCCCGGTGAGTCGGAGTTCATTCCGCTGCCGGAGCCCGAGCCGAGCGTGCCCCGCTATCCCTGACGTGCCCCGCAAGACGGAGGCTTCGGGCCCCGCAGGCGTCACGCGTCTGCGGGGATTCCGGCGGCCCGCGAGTTGTTCGAACCTTGGACAGACATGACAACCTCCCGTGAGTCGCCGCTCGGACTGAGGGGAAGCCGACGGGCGAGGGGGCTGGTTGTGTTTGGATTGTGCCGTGAGGCATTCGGTGTAATTGCTTGCGTGCCGGCCCGGGGCGGTTGTCGCCGCCCGGAGAGGTCCGCATGCGGGGAGTCGCCGTGAGCCTTACTTGTGCCAAGGTCCAGGAGAAGACGGTTTCCGTGGGGGATTATCTGTGGCTCCGTCTCCAGGAGCTGGGGGTCCGTCATGTCTTCGGAGTGCCCGGAGACTTCAACCTGGGGATGCTGGAGCAGCTGTTGAAACAGCCCGGGTTGAGCTGGGTGGGGTGCTGCAACGAGCTCAACGCCGCCTATGCCGCGGATGGGTATGCGCGACTGAGAGGCATTGCCGCGCTCGCGACTGCGTATGGCGTGGGCGAGCTGAGCGCCGTCAACGGGCTGGCGGGCGCATATGCGGAGCGGGTGCCGGTGGTGGCCATCACCGGGGCACCCCCGTTGTCCCATATGCAGCGGCGCAGCTGGATACACCACACGCTGGGGGACGGTGAGTATGGCAATACGCTCGCCAGCATCGCGCCGTTCACCGCGGCGCGGGCGGTGCTGACACAGGCCAACGCGGCGATGGAGATCGACCGGGTGCTGCGCACGTGCCTGCGTGAGCGGCGGCCCGTGTACCTCCAGCTCCCCACCGACGTGTGCTTCCAGCAGGTGCCCGCGCCAGTGGCGCCGCTCGAAACGGAGGCGGCTGTCAGTGACAGGGCCAGCCTGCGCGCGCTGCTGGAGGAGCTGGTGCCCCGGCTGCGAGGGGCACGGCGCAGCGTGCTGCTGGTGGACAGCGACGCCCAGCGCTTCGGGCTGGGGCCCCAGGTGGTGGCGCTGGCGGAGTCCGCGGGGATGCCCATCGCGTCGCTGGGTTCGGGGCGAGGCCTCCTCGACGAATCCCACGGGGCCTTCCTGGGCTTCTACGGGGGGCGGCTGTCGGACCCGTACGTGCGGGAGTGGGTGGACGGGGCCGACTGCGTGGTGGGCCTGTCCACGCGCTTCATGGACCTCAACACGCACTCCTTCACCCAGCGGCTGGAGCCCTCGCGGTTCGTGGACCTTCAGCCCACCATGGCGGCGTTGGGGCGGGCGGAGTCTCCGTGGCTGCCCTCGCTGTACAGCGGGCTGGTGCTGGGCGAGGTGCTGGAGGCCCTGCGCGAGGCGGTGGGCAGTCGGAAGCGGCAGGACTTCGTGCCTCGCTTGCTGCGACTCCGGTCCCAGGCGGCCTCCAGGCCAGTGGCCCCGGTGGCGAGGAGCGAGGGGCCCCTGACGCACGCGCAACTGTGGCCCGCGCTGTCCGCGCTGCTGGAGCCGGAGGATGTGCTCGTGGTCGAGGCGGGCAGCCCCATGGTGGGCTTCGCCTCCGCGCAGCTGCCACGGGGCGTGAGCTGGGTGGCCCAGCCGCTGTGGTGCTCCATCGGCTACACGCTGCCGGCGGTGCTGGGCACCAGCCTGGCGGCCCCGGAGCGGCGCCAGTTGCTCTTCATCGGGGACGGCTCGTTCCTCATGACGGCGCAGGAGCTCTCCACGCTGCTGCACCTGAAGCTCAAGCCGCTGGTGTTCCTCATCAACAACGCGGGCTACACCGTGGAGCGCCTCATCGTCGGTCCTCGGTCCGTCTACAATGACATCCCGAAGTGGAACTACCCGGCCATCTGCGATGCGCTGGGGCCGCCGGGGCAGGCGCTGACCCTGCTCATCGAGAAGCCCGAGCAGCTGGCGCCGGTGCTGGCGGAGGCCGTGCGTGCCCAGCAGGAGGGACGTCTGGTGTTCGTGGAGGTCCGGCTGGCGCCGCTGGATGCCCCCGCTGGCCTGGCCCAGCTGGGCGCCTCCGTCTTTTCGCTGTCATATCGGGAGGACAGCGGATTGCCTCGCCCCTGACGCCTGGTGGCATTCCCTCTCAGGGGGTGTCCATGGGCAAATCCCTCTCAGGCTGGTAGCCTGGGAGGGTCGTACAACCCGTGGAAGTTCCCTGGAGGCACGAATGCAGGCTGGAAGGTTCGTCAGCGGTGCGTTGCTTGCGGTGGGGTTGATGCTGGTGGGCTGCGGTGGTCCCGTGGTGGAGGACGCCGAGGCGCAGGACCTCACGTCGCGCGAGGATGCCGCCCCCAATTGCAATGGAGTGTTCTACGAGCACACGTACTACAGCGATGCCACGTACACGAATGTCGTGGGCTTCCGAGGGTGCGACTGTGCCTTCTGGTTGAGCTTCGGTCGGACCACGGCGTTCGTCGAGTCCTACTACGGGACGTGTCGTTAGCCCGTCGCGCTGAAACGAAGACGGCCCGCCCCGGAAGTGCTCCCGGAGCGGGCCGCGGTGTCTGTGAATGACAGGCTCAGGCCGTGGCCGCGCGCACCGCCGCGAGCAGCTCGCCGGAGTCGACCAGGTTGCTCACCGCCTGGATGTCCTTGTGCAGCTCGCGGTCCTTCTCCATGTGCGGCACCTTGGAGCGGATGAGCTCGTAGGCCGCCAGCGCGCCCTTGCCGGGCTTGACGGGCAGTCGGAAGTCCAGCGCCTGCGCCGCCACCAGCATCTCGATGGCCAGACACGAGCGGGCGAAGTCTCCCACCTGACGGCCCTTGAGCGCCGCCGTCATGCCCATGGACACGTGGTCCTCACGGCCCGCGGACGACGGAATCGAGTCCACCGACGCGGGGTGGCTGAGCACGCGCGACTCGGCCACCAGCGCCGCGCTCGTCACCTGCGCGATCATGAAGCCCGAGTTGAGCCCGGAGTTCTTCGCCAGGAACGCCGGCAGCCCGGACAGCGCCGGGTTCACCAGCTGCTCCACCCGCCGCTCGCTGATGGAGGACAGCTGCGTGAGCGCCATCGCCACCACGTCCATCGCCAGCGAGATGGGCTGGCCGTGGAAGTTGCCGCCCGAGACGATGCGCTCGGTCTCCGTGAAGACCAGCGGGTTGTCCGTGGCGCTGTTGACCTCCACCTCCAGGATGCGCCGCGCGAAGGACAGGCCCTCGCGCGCCGCGCCGTGCACCTGCGGCATGCAGCGCAGCGAGTAGGGGTCCTGCACCTTGCTGCAGTTGATGTGGGTCTCCACCAGCTCGCTGTTCACCAGAATGCGCCGCAGGTGCGCCGCGCACGCCTTCTGGCCCGGATGGGCTCGGACGTCGTGGATCTCCGGGATGAAGGGCTTGTGGCTGCCCAGCAGACCTTCCAGCGTCATGGCGCCGGCGACGTCGGCCAGCTCCGCCAGGGACTCGGCGCGAAGCTGGAGCAGGGTGCCCACCGCGCACATCGCCTGGGTGCCGTTGACCAGCGCCAGGCCCTCCTTGGCCTCGAGGATGACCGGCTGCAGGCCCGCCATCTCCAGCGCCTTGCGCGCCGGCAGCCGCTGGCCCTGGTGGAACGCCTCGCCCTCGCCGATGAAGACCAGCGCCAGGTGCGCCAGGGGGGCCAGGTCGCCGGAGGCGCCCACGCTGCCGCGCTCGGGGACGACGGGGACGACGTCGCGGTTGAGCATGTCCAGCGCCAGCGTCAGCGTCTCCGGGCGGATGCCCGAGTAGCCCTTGGCGAGCACGTTGCAACGCAAGAGCAGCAGCGCGCGCGCTTCACCGTGGGGCAGGGGCGTGCCGACACCACAGGCGTGGGAGAGGATGAGGTTGCGCTGCAGGTCGCGCAGGTCCTTCTTGTCGATGCGGACCTCGGCCAGGGTGCCGAAGCCGGTGTTGATGCCGTAGGAGGGGGCGTCTCCCGCGGCGACCCGGTCCACCAGGGCTCGCGAGGCGCGGACCCGGGCGGCGGCCTCGGGGGCCAGCTCCACGGTCACCTCGTTGCGGGCGACCTGGAGGATCTGCTCCAGCGTCAGGGTGTCACCGTCGATGAGGATACGGGGGCGCGACATTGGGGGCTCCAAGGGGTGGTGGGATGCGAGACAGCCGGCAGCGGGGCTTTACACCGGGGAGTGGGGCTCGTATAGGTCCGCGCGACTGAAGAGGGAGGTCACGGTCCCCGTGGCGCTGATCGTCCAGAAGTACGGCGGTACCTCCGTTGGTGACACCGAGCGGATGAAGAACGTCGCCCGCCGCTGTCTGGCCGCCCAACAGGCGGGCCATGACGTGGTGGTGGTGGTCTCGGCGATGTCGGGTGAGACGAACCGGCTGCTCAAGCTGGTGGCGCAGATCACCGACCGGCCGGACGAGCGTGAGCAGGACGTCGTCGTGGCCACCGGGGAGCAGGTCTCCATCGGATTGGTGGCGATGGCCATCCAGGCCCAGGGGGGCAAGGCGACGAGCTTCCTGGGGCACCAGGTGCGCATCGTCACCGACAGCACCTTCTCGAAAGCGCGCATCAAGAGCATCGACGCGCAGCCCATCCGACAGGCCCTGTCCAAGGGGCACATCGTGGTGGTGGCGGGCTTCCAGGGCGTGGACGAGGAGGGGAGCGTCACGACGCTGGGGCGCGGAGGCTCGGACACCACGGCGGTGGCGGTGGCCGCGGCGCTGAGCGCGGATGCGTGTGAAATCTATACGGACGTCGACGGCGTCTACACCACGGACCCGAACATGGTCCCCGCCGCGCGCAAGCTGGAGCGCATCGCCTACGAGGAGATGCTGGAGCTGGCGAGCGTGGGCGCGAAGGTGTTGCAGATCCGCTCCGTCGAATTCGCCATGAAGTACAAGGTGCCGCTCTGGGTGAAGTCGTCGTTCACCCAGGATCCGGGCACACTCGTGTGTGAGGAGGACAAGTCCATGGAGGACGTGCTGGTCCGCGGCGTGGCGTATGACCGCAACGAGGCGAAGATCACCATCTGCGGCGTGCCGGACGTGCCGGGCGTGGCGGCGAAGATCTTCGGCCCGCTCGACGAGAAGCACATCGTGGTGGACCTCATCGTCCAGAACCAGTCCCGCGAGGGGCGCACGGACCTGACCTTCACGGTGGGCAAGTCGGACTTCCTCAAGGCGCAGGAGGTGGTGCGCGAGGCGGTGAAGGACATTCCGGTCTCCGGCATCGAGACGGACGACAACGTGGCCAAGGTGTCCATCGTCGGCGTGGGCATGCGCAACCACTCGGGCGTGGCGGCGCGGATGTTCACGGCGCTGTCGGCCGAGGGCATCAACATCCAGATGATCTCCACCTCGGAGATCAAGGTGTCGTGCGTGGTCCACTCCAAGTACACGGAGCTGGCGGTGCGGGCGCTGCATACGGCGTTCGGGTTGGATCAGCCGCTGCCGCCCGAGGGCGCGACGACGGTGTCGGAGACGGCGGCGCTCAAGGGCGAGAAGGTCTGAGCCGGTGGCGGGCCGGACGGCCGCGCTCGCCGTCGTCGCGTTGGCGGTGATGGGCGTCGGGGCGGTGGCCCGCTGGCGCTGGCCGGATTCCCGGTCAGCGTTGGATTGTCCTCCGGAGGCGGTGCGGATCCGGGCGGACGGGGTGGCGACGTGTGGTGAGGGTGAGGAGCCCACGGGGGCGGCGGCGCTGGCGTTGGGGCGCAGGCTGGACCTGAACGTCGCCACGGCGGAGGAGCTGGCGTTGTTGCCGGGTGTGGGGGCTTCGCTGGCGCGGGCGCTGGTGGAGGCTCGGGACGCGGCGGGCGGGTTCCGGAGCTGGGAGGCGGTGGACGAGGTCCCCGGGGTGGGAGAAGCCCGGTTGAAGACCCTCCAGGCGGCCACGGTGTTGGGCTCGCCTCCGGATGCCGGGCCCGTGTGGTAAGCACGCGGCGTGCAGATCGCCTGCCCTCAGTGCTCGATGCAGTATGCCTTGGATCCCCGCCTGCTTCCGCCGGGAGGGGCGTCGGTCCAGTGTACGCGCTGCGGCCATGTCTTCCTGGCCTCGCCGCAGGCGCAGACTCCGCGCCCCGTCGCCGCGGAGGGCGCTGGCCCCAAGACGCCGAGTGGCTCGTGGGGTACGGCGCCCGGTGGCAATCCCAGCTTGATGCGCACGCAGATCTTCGGCTCCGGCAAGGCGTCGGAAGGCGCTGGCGGTGCGCAGGTCGCGGGTGCCTCGGGCGTGCAGGGGACGACGCAGACCTTCGGCGCAGTCGGCGCTCCCGGAATGACGCAGGCCTCCGGCGTGGGGGCTCAGGGTTCGACGCAGACCTTCGGTGCGGTGGGTGCCCCTGGCA
>NZ_SRLW01000129.1:0-27109 GCF_006518215.1 Myxococcus sp. AB025B | reverse complement strand
CGTCCACGTCGGGGAACTCCTCGGCTCCTCTGTCAGGAGGAGACCGGTTCGGTTGGTTTCACCGAGGAGCTTCCCTCTTTCCCGCTCGTCCCTCCTCGCCATCTACACACTTATAGGGACACGACCCCCCTGGCCACCCAGCGCCGACAACGCGACCACCACCAGCACCCGCGCGCCGTTGTCCCCCAGGAGTTTGCCGAAGCGGTGCCCCGCCCGTTCCAGGTCCGCGAAGTTCGCCGCCTCCTTCGACTCGTCCATGAGCCGTAGGAACCCCTGCCCGAGATTCCACACCGGCCCGGTCCCCAGGTACGCAATCAACGACGCCGTCAGCGCCACCGCGACGAGCTTCGTGATGGGCTCCGGCGCGACCAACATCACCAGCGCCGTTCCAATCAGGGATGTCACCATCGCTCGCAAGGCAGCCGCGTTCACCACGTCATCGAGCGCCTCCTCCACTCCCTCCCAGACCGTGTCGAGCGCGAAATAGAGCGCCATCATCCTGCGCTCCATCGGCCCCAGCGCGAGCCCTCCCGCCAACATCCCCAGGCAGTTTCCAGGGTCGTCCTGCCGCTGGCAGATGCGCTCGTACTCCGGAGAAACCGCGCGCCCGCGCGCCCCATCCACGAATCCATCCGAGGACGCGAGCAACGAGCGCCGGAGGTCCTCCTCCTCACTCTCCCTGAACGCCACATCCAGCTTCATGTCGAGCACGAGCCGGGAGACCACCTCTTTGAAAGCGTCTTCTTCGATCTCGACCGGCGCTGACTCCACCGGCGTGTAGGCGATGGACGTCCCAGGCCCGGTCCTCAGGTTCACGACCCGGGACGCTGAACACCCGACACCGAGCAACAGCAGTGCGATGAACCCCTGGAGCTTCATGTCTCTTCCCCCCAGCCCTGACGCCAATGCCTCGGGCGGTGCGGTGCGACATAACAGTCCAAACAGACAACCTCAAGGGTCACCAATTCGACGAGTGACTCCATGCATCTTTCCACTTCCACTCCAGCGGCAGCGCCACCCGGCACTTGAGTTCCCGCCCCGCGCTCGCCCAGGATGTCCGCATGCGCGCCCTGCTGCTCCTCGCCGTGCTCCTGGCCTCCTTCGCCCAGGCCCAGACGGCCCGTCCCTCGTCCCTGATTCCGAACTTCGACGACGCCCGCGACAAGGCCCCCGAACGCTCGTGCGACAAGGACTGGAGCGGCCGCGTCACCTGGGGGCTCTGCACCCTCTCCCGGCAACCCGACGCGCTCTGGTTCCTCGAGAAGAACGACGCCCTCATTCGCGGCAGCTCCAAGGCGTGCGGCCAGAACCAGGCCATCAAGAGCCTCACCCTGTCGAGCTGCGGCAAGCCCGACGCCACCATCGTCGACGCCACGCCCTGCGCCGCGCGGATCACCACCTGCCTGCATGAGCTCGGCACGGGCCTCATCGCCGTGGAGCACTACGACGTCGGCAACTCCACCACCTACGTGCGCGTCTACGACGTCCCCAACCGCAAGCGCCTCACCTCCGAGCAATGGACCAACGGCTGCACCTCCAGCGCCTGCTCCGTGGGCTCCCTCCAGGATGTCGATGGCGATGGCCTCCCGGAAATCGTCTTCCGCCAGTCCCGCGAACCCACCGCCCGCCCCGAGCGCATCCTCAAGTGGAGGGGCGCCTCCTTCCAGGACGTCGGCCGCTTCCTCTGGAAGGGCCAGCCCACCCAGGCCCGGTAGACTTCCCGACACTCGGAAGGTTGGCGACCCGTAACGTCGCCCACAGGGCTCTTGCCGGGCCGCACCTCCGGCATGACCTTTCACCTTCCATGACGACGGACCTCTCCCGCCTGCCCACACGCGGGCCCCAGGGCGCCTTCCACGTCGTCGTCGAGTCGCCTCGCGGCTCGACGGTGAAGCTCAAGTACGACACCGCGCTCTCGGCCTTCTCGCTCTCGCGCCCCCTCACCCGGGGACTGCGCTACCCCTTCGACTGGGGCTTCATCCCCTCCACCCTCGGCCCGGACGGCGACCCGCTCGATGCCATGGTCCTGTGGGACGACTCCACCTGGCCCGGCGTCGTGCTGCCCTGCCGCGCCCTCGGCGTCCTCCAGGTCGACCAGAAGAAGAAGGACGGCCAGCCCGGTGAGCGCGAGCGCAATGACCGCATCCTCGCCATCCCCACCCAGGCGCCCCGCGCCGAACAACTGCGCACCTACCAGGACATCTCCAATCGCGAGCGCGATGAGCTCGCGCACTTCTTCCTCACCGTCGTCCACTTCGCCGACAAGGACGCCCGCGTCCTCGGCTGGGAAGGCCCCGGGGCCGCCGAGCAGATGATTCGCACCTACGCCGCGAAGGGAGGCTGACCCCATGGCTCAACCCACGCCCATCCGAGGCCTCGGCCCCGACAGCGAGCTGGGACAGGCCGCGCGCCGCATCCTCGCCGGACGACTCGCCGATGTCCGCAAGCCGGAGTCCAAGCTCAACGGCACCATCGACGACGACGCCGTCCACGACATGCGCGTCGCCACCCGCAGGCTCCGCGCCGCCCTCCAGGTGTTCCGCCCGCTGGGTGGACTCACCAAGCTGGAGCACGAGGTGAAGCGCCTCCAGGACGCGCTGGGCGACGTGAGGGACCTGCACGTCCAGGCCTCCTGGCTGGAGGACGTCGCGAAGAAGGCGCGCCGGGAGAAGCCGGAGACGCGCAAGGGCATCGCCGCGCTGGGCAAGGCCCGGCTGTCCGGCCTGGAGTCGCGAGAGAAGCGACTGCGCTCGGAGCTCAAGCGCTGGTCGTCCCGCACCCTGCCTCGCATGCTGCGCAAGGTGGATGGGCTGGAGGATGACCACCGCTTCGGCGGGCGCCGCGTGAAGGAGCCCCTGCACTGGCGCGTGCGCCGCGTGCACAAGCGGATGAAGGTCTACATGGACGCGCCCGACGCGACCTCCGCCCATGTGCTGCGCAAGGAACTGAAGAAGCTGCGCTACGAGCTCGAAATCTTCCAGCCCGCCTTCCGACGCACGCTCGGCGCGCTGACCGAGATGCTCGTCCCGCTCCAGGAAGGACTCGGCGAGCTGCACGACGCGGACGTCCGCCTGGAGGTCTTCGAGCGGCTCGCCGCGGGCGGCAAGCCCCAGGAGCGCAAGGCGGCGCGCGCCCTGCTCCCCCTCATCCGAGAGGGCCGAGCCAGGCGCTCCGCCGAGATTGCCCGCGAGCTCCAGCGCTGGCACGCCGAGGACATCCCCCGGCGGCTGCTCCAGGTCCTCTCGTAGCGCGAGCGGGCTCAGGGAGCCGGGGCGTCGAAGAGGGCCTTCTGGATGGGCAGGGCCTCCTCCAGGTGCCCCTGCACCGCCTTGCGCTGCACCATGAGCATCTGGCGCAGCGCCTCGTTGTCCGACTGGGACAGCAGCAGGGAGTCCAGCAGCATGGCCGTGCGCGCATGGAGCGCGAGCTGCACGTCCATCAGCGCCAGGTCGAAGCGCGTCCCCTCCAGCGAGTCCATCTCCGCCATCATGTGCTGGGCATCCGCCATCAGCATCGAGGACAGCTCGCTGTCCGCGGGTCGCAGCTCCTGGTCCACGGCCAACAGGCCCAGCTCCTCGCGCGCCACGGTGTGCTCGGTGACCATCTTCACGCTGAAGTCCCGCACCGACGCGGTGCTCGCTCGCGACTGCCCGAGAGCCCCGAAGGCAATCTCACTCTCGTTCGCGACCTGCATCACCCGGAGGATCTGCGCGTCCGTGAGTTCCACCGTCCGCGTGCTGAGCCCCGGCACCGGGCTCTCGCTCGACTCGTTCATGCAGCCCGTCGCCAACACCACCACGCCCGCCAGCAGCGCGCCCATCCACCCTCTCACCCCGTGCATGTCCCCTCCCCGTCTTCCACCCAGGCTGGCGGAGGTTGGGGAGGGGCAGGTGCGAGCGGTATGGGCGCGGGAACCGTTGCCACTGTCCGGCGGACGATAGGTGCCCGACCGGCGGCGCTCAGCCGTCGCAATCCAAGGGACAGCTCTGGTGCGTCTCCGCACCGGTGCAATAGCCGTCACCACACCCGTCAACCGGAGCGTCGCAGTCCGCCGGGCAGCTCTGGTGCGTCTCCGCACCGAGGCAAGCGCCGTCCCCGCACGTGTCCGTTGGAGGCTCGCAGTCCGCCGGACACGTCACCCAGTCCTCGCCGGAGCCGCACTCCCCATTCTCCTTGCAGAGCGCGGGCTCCTGCGGGTCGTCCCACAGGGACGCGGACGCGCTGGCGGCCTGCTCGGGGGCTTGCTCGACGGCTCCACCACAGCCCATCACCACGCCCAACCCCAGTGCTCCCAGGATGACGACGAGACGCTGCTTCATGATGAGACCTCCTCGGATGTGAGGAGGCCTTTCGTATCACGAGGCGCTTTGCGACACCCCGTCACCGGAGCGATGGGGTTACTGTTGCGGTGTGGGTTGCGACTCCTGGAGTGGGGCGCTGGAGCCGGTGGGCCCACCTGGAGAGGTGGCCTCGATGCGCGTCGCCGTCGCCTCGCCCGTCTCATCCATGGTGTACGCGACGCGCACCTGGGCGCCCTCCGGGACGTCCTCGGCGACCGACTGCATGCCGTTCACCATCACCAGCGTCGAGGGACTCACCGTCAAGCGGAGCTGCGGCTCGCCGTTCTCGCTGAGCAGCACCTCGGTGTCGGAGGCTCGCACCACCTCGCCGATGAACTGTTGTTCGGCGCCGAGCTGGGCCCCGGAGGAGGCCGTGCTCCCCTGCCCCGTCCCCGTGGGCGGGACGGGGAGCATGACCATGGGCTGCTGGGTGACTGCCCCGGTCTGCGTCTGGGTGCCGGTGGTTCCGGTGGAGGTTCCGGACTGCGACTGTGTCTGGAGGTCGGTGGAGGGCGCGGTGGCCATGGGCTGCTGCTGCGTATCCGCGGTGGGCTGCTGTGGCTCCGCCGTGCCGAGGATCTGCTCCTGCTGCTGCCGTGCATCGAGCTGCTCGAGGGGCGAGAGCGGCTGGGGCGGCTCCTCGACCGGCTGCGAGGTTTGCGCCGAGCTGCTCGAATCGGTCGAGGGTGACGTCCGCGGTTCACCCGCCGCGGAGGAACCTCCGATTCCGTGCTCCGTGGTGGACTGGGACTGGGACGAGACCGAGGGGCTCGATGATGAGGTCTCCGAGCCCGAGCCACCAACCGCCGCCGCGCTGGACTGTCGCGCCTGTTGCTCCGCGCGCAGCTCGGCCTGCCGCTCCGCCGCGCGCTCCGCCTGCCTTTCCGACTCGATGTCGCTGGCGTCGTCCGTCAGCGTCCCCGTGGCGCCCGCGCCTTGCTGGGCCTGAGCCTGCTGCTGCGCCTCACTGGCCTGCTGTGCATCCGCGCCTGGCTGTCCCGCCTGTGCTTGCTGCTGAGCGTCCGCGCCTTGCGGTGCCGTCTGTGCTGTCTGTTGCGGTGTCTGGCCCGATTGAGCCGCCTGTGCGGACTGCTGTCCCGCCTGCGCCTGTTGCCGTGTCGGGTCCACCTGACCCGCCTGCGAAGCCTGCGGCTGTGTCTGTCCCGCCTGTGCGGCTTGTTGCTGAGCTGCGGTGGCCTGCTGTCCCGCTTGCGTGGCCTGCCGCTGCGCCTCGCTCGCCTGCGTGGCCTGTTGAGCCGCGGTGGCCTGCTGTCCCGCCTGCGTGGCCTGCTGCTGTGCCTCGGTCGCCTGCTGTCCCGCCTGCGCGGCCTGCCGCCGTGCATCCGCCCCCGCCTGAACGCCCTGCTGCGGCCCCGCCTGCCCCTGGCCCGGCTGCTGACCAGCCTCGGCCGACTCCTGCCCGGATGCACCGGCCTGCTGTGCCTCCGCCGACTCCCGGTCAGCCCGACCCTTCGCTTCGTCCAGCTCGCGCTGCTCTCGCTGGACGTCCTCGCGCGCCTGGGCGGCCTGCTGTTGCTGCTCATCCGCCTGCGACGACTTCGACCGACATCCCGTGACGAGCAACGCGGCGCCCGCGGCCACCGCCCACTTCGCGCGGAGCTTCATGAGTCCTCCTGTCGTGACTGCCCGAAAAAAGAAACATGGGAAGTCATCGAACTCCGCCAACCCACGCCCTCTCCGGGCGGCCGTCCACTCGGCCGTCCTGCATCGGGCAGCCCACCTCACGACGCCCTACCCTTTCCGGGACTTTGGGGATAAGGGGCGCACCCCCATGCACGCCTGCGGACTCGACTTCGGAACCAGCAACACCGCGGCGGCCCTGCCCGACGGCACGGTGCTGTCCCTGCAACCCCACACCTCGGAGCCCCGCCTCTATCGCTCGGTCATGTTCTTCCCGGACGACGAGCGCGAAATCTACACGGGCGCCGACGCCATCAACCGCTACCTCGAGGACAACACCGGACGCTTCATCCAGTCCGTGAAGTCCTTCCTCCACTCCAGCTCCTTCCGCGCCACCCAGGTCAAGGGCCGCACCTTCACCATCGAGGACCTGGTCGCCATCCTCCTGCGCCGCGTGCGCGACGCCGCCGGCGCCCACATGGGCACGCCCCCGGAGGCCGTCATCCTCGGCCGCCCCGCCGTCTTCACGCCGGACCCGGACGCGGACGCGCTCGCCCAGAAGCGCCTGCACCGCGCCGCCGAGCTCGCCGGCTTCCAGCACATCGAGTTCCTCATCGAGCCCATCGCCGCCGCGCTCGCCTACGAGGCCCAGCTCACCCGCGACGAGCTGGTCCTCGTGGCCGACTTCGGCGCCGGCACCACCGACCTCACCCTGATGCGCCTGGGCCCCTCGCGCCGGGGCGCCAAGGACCGCCGCCCGGACGTCGTCGGCTCCACCGGCGTGCGCATCGGCGGAGACCGCTTCGACGCCGAAATCATGCGCCACAAGCTCTTGCCCCGCTTCGGCGCCGGCTCCACGTACCGGGTGCGCGGCCTGAGCGACAAGCGCCTGCCCATTCCGCAGCACATCATGGCCAAGCTGCTGTCCTGGCACGAGATGTCCTTCATCCGTGAGAAGTCCACCCAGGAGCTGCTCAATACGATGATGGAGACCAGCGACAAGCCGGCCGAAATCGAGGCCCTCCACGACCTGGTCGTGGACAACCTGGGCTATCGCCTCTTCCGCGCCATCGAAGCCGCCAAGGTGCGCCTGTCCCGCGACGACGTCGCCACCATCGACTTCGAGGAGGCCCGCATCAACCTCCACGAGCCCATCACCCGCGCCGAGTTCGACGCCTTCAGCAAGCCGCTGCTCGACGAGCTGGAGCAGTGCACCCAGGGCCTGCTCGCGCGCCACCCGGAGGCCGAGCACATCGACGCGGTGTTCCTCACCGGCGGCTCGTCGCAGATTCCCGCCGTGCGCCAGCTCTACGTGCGCCGCTTCGGCGAGGAGCGCGTGCGCACCGCGGATGCTTTCACGTCCGTCGCCGAGGGCCTCGGCCGCGCCTCCGCCACCCTGGGCTGAGCCCGCTCACTCGAGGTAGAGGATTTCGGGCCCCGACACCCGGAGCAGGACCTCTCCCGCGTGGTCGCCCTCCTTCAGGCGGCGGCCCCACCACGCGATGGCCGCGTCGACCTGTCCATACCCGTGGACGTCGACCCAGGCCGCGTAGGGCGCATGGCAGCCGGGCCGGGACACCGTGGTGAACCCACGCTCCGTGCCGGGCGCGCCAATCAGCACGCCGGTGTTGCCGCGCTGCTCGATGGCCTCGGGCTCGCCGTCGACCAGCGGCGCGAAGACCCGCGTCCCCTGCCCCGTGAGCACGAGGAGACGGTGGTCCGCGGACTCCTCCGGCTTGCACCACGCGACGGTGTAGCCATCCTGCGCGCCCATGCGCGTCTTCACATGGTCGACCGTGCCCAGGTGCGCCCACACCTCGATGAGGATGGAGCCCCGGCGATGGCCCTCCGTCATCCAGCGCCCCAGGTATGCGACGAGCGCATCCACCGCCTGGAAGCTGGAGGTCACCAGCGCCGTGCCGCCGAGCTCGCAGAGCGGCTGGAAGTCGGGCTGGCAGCCCTCGAACAGCCACCCCTGCTTGCGCAGGTACTCGTAGTCGAGCCCCTCGACGCGCCACCGCACGCGCTCGTCCCGCGCCGCGGAGGGCTCCTGGGGCGCCATCATCACGGGGTGCTCGATGCGCAGGCCGGGTGCGAGCCGCCGCTCCAGCGCGTCATCGCCCTGCCGCCGTAACGTCATCACCAGGGGCACATCCCCCAGGCCCGTCACCACGACCTCCCCCACGTGTCCCTGATGGCGGGCCACCTGCTTGAAGTCCACCTTCACGGAGTAGCCGTCGTACGTCCCCGGCCGCGTCCGCACGTCGGACTCGCTCCCCAGGGGAGGCACCGGACGCCCCCCGCGCGGGGCACACGCGCCCAGCACGAGCCCTGCAATCACACCCACCACCAGGAGCCTGCGTTCCATGGGCTCGGAGCATTCCGCGCGGAAGGCCCCTTACGCCAATCATGGAATCGGCATGGATTTCCCGACAGCACCGCGCCGCCCGGAGACACCCGCTCCGGACGGCGCGAAAGACCTCACTCCACCCAGGCGACGTGGCCCAGGCCCGCGGCGACCATGTCGCACACGTAGAAGATGTCGTCGTAGGGGTAGTCGTCGTAGACGCCGCGCGCGGGGATGCAGCGCGCCGTGTTGGGCGACGGGGCGTTCAGGGACGCGGCCAGGTCACGGCAGCTCTGGTGGTCGCCCTCGCCACACTCCTCCGTGCAGGAGCTCGCGCGAATCCAGTACGGGTTGTAGAGCGGGTAGGAGTCCGCCTCCTGCCAGCACAGGCCCGAACCGCACTCGGAGTCGGACTGACAGCCGCTGCCCGTGGGATAGAGGCTCTGGGTCTGCTCGGTGGTCTCCGGCGTCGGCTCGGCCGGGGTCTGCTCCGCCGGCGCGTTGCTGCAGCCGAACAGCGAGAGCGAGAGGATGGAAGCCGTCACTGCGAGGAAGTTCCGCATTCGATGCGCACCTTTCCAGGTGAGGGGGAGCGCGCAAACAAGCATTCCCCGCGAACGGAGCCAAGAGGCCTTCTCGCAAATTCTTATTTACAGTGACAAAACAAGGTTTCTGTTGACTCGGGTTACATCGGCCACCTCGGAGCCCTCCGAGGTGGCCGGAGCCCGAGGCTAGCGGGTGCGGCGGGTGGCGGTGCCCTTGAGCTCGTGGAGGGTGTCCTCCACCGCGGCGCGCAGCTCCTGGATGATGGTGTCGAGGAAGGGGCGGCCCTCCAGGTCCTCGGTAATCCAGGGGTCCATGATGACGGAGCGCAGCACGGTGATGCGGCCCTCCTCGGCGTCCTCGGGCGTGGCGGTGCCGAGCAGCCGCTCCTCGTAGTCGGCGAAGAACTTCTTGCCGTAGTCCGCCTCGATGAAGTCGGTGGTGCTCACGAGCAGCCGGTAGCCGTAGATGTCCCGGCCGTCCGCCTTCACGCCGAGCCTGTCATAGATGCCCCGGTTGAAGTCATTGGCCCTGGCGAGGCTGGGATTGAGCCCGTCCGCCGTCTGGAAGTTGAAGGCATACGTCAGGATGTTGAGGTCCGCGCCCATCTCGCGCAGCAGCTCCAGCTCCTCGGGCTGGGCGCTGGCGAGCAGCTCCTCGTGGCGCCTGTTGGAGAGCTGGTGGCGCAGCGTCTCCAGCGCCTTCTGCGTGCCGCCGTACTTCTTGCGCAGGTTCTCCGGCAGCTCGAAGCGCGGGCCGGGCACCACCCGGTAGTCATCCGCCACCGCGTTCATCATCAAAAGGCGCGCGTGGAACAGCTTGCAGTTGTAGAGCGCCCTGCCGAGGATTTTGCCGTAGCCGCGCTGGTCCGGCGGCACGACGGCGTGGCTCAGGTACACGCCCGCCGCGGCGGCACCGGGCTTGGAGCCCTCGATGCCGTACTTGCCCACCGTGAGGTCCTCCTGGCTGCCCGCGGTGTTGATGTACGGCGCCTCGAAGGCGACGAGGCTGCGCATGGCCTGGTTGCGATAGCACAGCGCGCCGGCGGGGTACGGCAGGTAGCCCGTCTTGTGCGGGTCCACGGTGATGGTGTCCGCCTCCGGCAGCGCCTCGAACTGCTTCATCGCGTAGGTGCTCAATTGCAGCACCGGCGCCGGCGGGCCCGAGCGCGCGCCCTTGGGCCCGGGCGCCGGGCGCAAGAGCGACGCGAAGTAGCCGCCCCACGCCGCGTCCGCGTGCACGCAGAAGGACATGTCCAGCGGGTGGTACTTCTGCTTGCGCAAGGCCACCACCGACGCGAGCGGGTCCACCAGCCCCTCCTCCGTGGTGCCCATCACCGCCGTCACCGCGATGACCGGCCGCTTGTCCGCGCGGCACTGGTCCAGCCGCGACTCCAGGCTCTCCAGATCCATGCGCCCGGCTTCATCCAGCGGGACGCTGTACATGTGGTCCGCGCCCAGGCCGAGAATCGCGGCGGCCTTGGGCAGCGAGTAGTGCTTGGAGCCCGGCACCATGAACACCGGCGCCTTCACGTCCCCCAGGTGGCGCCGGGTGAACTCCACCAGGCCCAGGTCCTGGAGCGTGTAGTCGGACAGCCGCGCCGTCAGCGTCTCCACCGGAATGCCGAACTGCTCCTGGATGCGCGTGGGCAGCCCCAGCACCTCGTCCACCCCCAGGTTGAGCGCCTGCCACGGGCTCAGGTCCAGCAGGCGCGCCTTCGTGTCGGACGGCAGGGTGACCTCCAGCCCCTTCGCGGCGGCGAGCGCGGGCTCCTTGCCCAGGGCCTCGCGCAGGGACAGCGGGTAGAACTTGAGGTTCCGCGCGGCCCACATCGCCTCGATGTTGGCGGTGGTGCCGCCACACGTCAGGTGGCTCCACGGCCGCACCTGGCCCTGCTCGGCGTAGCCCACCATGCGACACAGGTCCTCGCCGACGCGGACCTCCAGCACCGTCGTCTGCGGCGAGGCCTCCAGCGCGACGTTGTTCTGGTTGTAGAGCATGGCCGCGAAGTAGCCCGCCATGCCCGGCAAGGTCTGGTCCCACGTCATGTGGCCCTGGTAGCGCATGCTGAAGAACGGCGCGGACTTCTTCAGCTCGGCCAGCAGGGTGTCGAACTCCGTGTGCAGCGTGTCCAGCGCCCGCAGGTAGCCTGGGTCTCTCTTGATGCTCTGCGTGATTGCGGGCGGGTCCGTGGGGTGGAAGTTGCGGCGCCAGAAGGAGTGGTCTCTCAGGGCCTCCAACACCAGCTGCTCGAACAGCTCCGCGTTCTCCGCGCGCGGGCCCAGGAACCACGCCTCCACGTCGCGTCCGCCCGTGAGCGGCGACTCCTCCGCGCGCGCGGAGCCCCAGGGGACCTCTCGGTGCACCAGCTGATTGCGGTCCAATCGCTCGCGCAACGCCTGCTTCAAGCTGTCGAGGGCACGACCGGCGTAGTCCGGTTGGGACTTGTTAGCCATGAGGGACGCTCCTTGCCGACGGGGAAGGACCGTGGCGCGACGTGGGGGCGCGCGCTGGGGTGGCCACGGTCCGCGCCAGACATACAGGACCCGTGTCCCGCGCCCATCACGCTCGCGACGTGGCGACAATTCCAGACAGTCCCACCGCCCTCCGGGGCCGGGAGCCGTCGACCCCTCCCTCAAAGGCAGACGGCCCGCTCGAAGGCGGGCCGCTTCCTCATCGACAGGCGCTCACCGTGGACGCTCGACTACGGGCCCGCGTCCACCTCGCGGCTGAGCCAGCCCACGCCGCCGCGGCCGTCGCGCGCCACCACGTACACGGTGAGGCGCTGGGGCGTCTTGGGCGTCTCGTACTTCGACGTGGGGTCGCCCGGCTTGCCATCCACCGGCTCCAGCGAGCGGAACTCCTTCACCTCGCCGTCCCCCGTGACGAACCAGCTGTAGAACACCTGCTCCGTCTCCGCGCCGTCCTCGCCGGTGAACACCTCCAGGCTGCCCTCGGTGAGCGTGGGACGGAACACCACCTCCTGGTCCAAGGGCAGCGGCCCCACCAGCGGCGCGTCGTTCCACAGGATGTCCGCCACGCCCGGGTTGTGGTTCGGCTCGCGCGTCATGCGCACCAGCACCTGGCGCACGCCGCGCTCGGTGCCCTCGGGCGTGCCGGAGCCGTCCGTCGCCTCGTAGCCCACGAACAGGGGGATGCCCTTCTCCAGCGCCGCGCGCGTGCGCGGGTCGTCCGGGTTGGGCGTGGCGCCGCCGTTGGGGTTCGCGGCCTGGATGGCCTGCAGCAGCACCGCCTGCACGTCGGGGTTCTGCAAGGACAGGGTGCCATCCGCCAGCGGCACGCCGTTCTCACCCGGGCAGCGGCCGTCGTACGGGTTGCCGGTGAGGCGGCACAGCGCATAGGTGACGGTGACGGGCCGCGCGTCCGGCGCCACCGCCAGCGCGGTGAAGGACGTGGGCCCGGGCAGGGCGCCCGTGTCCGGGTCCAGCACCAGCTCGGGCGGCTCGGCGCGGATGCCGAGCACCCGCACCCGCCGGATTTCACTCTGCAGCTCGAAGTCGGGGCCACACGCCAGCAGCGCCGCGGCCAGGGAGATGAAGACGCACGCGCGCATGGTCAGAAGCTCCCCTTGGCGCCGATGACGGGGAGGATGGGCAGTCCCTCGAAGTAGGCGCTCTGGGTGTAGTTGTAGTTGTAGGCGATGCCCTCCACCGCCGCGTTGTTGTAGACGTTCGTCAAGTCCAGGTAGAGGTCCAGCGTCCACTTGTCGAAGACGAAGATCTTGTCGACGCGGACATCCAGCTGGTTGAAGGACGGCAGCCGCCGCGAGTTCACCGCCGCGAACAGCGGCAGGAACACGTCGGTGCCGTCGTCACGCACCGAGCCCACCACCGGCGTCGTCGGGTTGCCGGACGCGAAGCGGAACCTGGCGCCCACCTCCCAGCCCCTCGGCAGCTTGTAGGACGCAATCGCCGTCAGCACGTGCGTCTGGTCGTTGTCGAACAGGCGCCAGTTCGCCCCGGGCGCGTCCCGGCGCTCGCTCTTGCTGAGCGTGTACGCAATCCAGCCGAACAGGCGCTCCGTCAGCGCGCGGCGCACGAGCAGCTCGAAGCCGTAGACCCGGCCGATGCCGCCGTTCTTCAGCCGCTCCGGCACCAGCTCCCCGTCGCGCTCCACCAGCGCGTCCGAGCGGCTGATGAGGTTGTCCAAATCGTTGTAGAAGACCTCGCCGCTGACGAACCACTCCTGCACGGGCTGCCACTCCGCGCCCACGCCGTACTGGAGCGAGCGCTTCGCGGAGAGGTCCGGATTGCCGAACGCGAGGCTGGGCTCATCCTGCACCGGAGGCCCGTGGTAAACGCCCGCGCCGCCCTTCAAGGTCAGCGTGTCCGTCAGCGCGTAGCGCACCGCCAGGCGCGGGTTCAGCGTGCGCCTGGCCTTCTTCTGGTCCGTGAAGACATACCCCTCGTACCGCACGCCCGGCACCACCAAGAGCCCCTTGAACGGACGCCAGCGCCCCTCAATCCACAGCGAGGGGAAGTACTGGAGGAAGTCGCCATCGGTGTCGAGCAGGTCCTCGGTGACGAGCGGGCTGGGCGGCTCACCCTCACGCGGCGGGCGCTGGATGCGCGCCTTGACGTTCGCGAAGCTGCTCGTCACGTCCACGCCACCCGCCAGGGTGAAGGGCTCCACCAGCGCGTACTCCGCCGTGGCGCGCAGGTTCAGGTCCGTGGAGGCGATGCGCAGGTTGCGCTCGCCAATCTCGAACTCCACCAGCGTGTTGCCCACCAGCGCGTGCGTGTCCAGCGTGAGCCGCTCCCCGCGGTACTGGTGACGCAGGCGCAGCTGGTTGAAGCCCGTCGTCACGTCCAGGTTGCCGTTGACGGACGGGTCGTCGTCCGACGGTCGGTCGAACACCAGCCCCAGCCTGTCTCTCGAGGTGATGCCCTGCAGCGTGAAGGTGTGGCGTGAAATCGGCTTCCACACCAGCTTGAGCTGCGCGTCGTAGTAGCGCGGCGCCACCTGGAGGCTCGGGCCGTCGTCGCCCTCCGGAATCACCCCCAGCACGATGTCGATGTACGAGCGCCGGCCGCCGATGGCGAAGCCCAGCGTGTCGGTAATCGGCCCCTCGATGACGGCGTTGGACTCGATGAGGCTCACGCCCACGGTGCCATGGATGCGGTCCATCTTCGGCTCGCGGCTGTTGACGTTGATGACGCCGCCGGTGATGTCGCCGTAGTACGAGGAGAAGTTGCCGGGCAGGTAGTCCAGCGACTCCAGGAGCTCGGAGTTGTAGACGCTCGTCAGGCCGCCGAAGTGGAACAGCAGGGGGATGCGCTGCCCGTCCAGGAAGACGCCGGACTCCTGGGGGCTGGTGCCGCGGATGACCAGGGCGCCGCCGTTGAAGGCCGGGCGCGCCACGCCGGGCAGGTTCTGCACCACCTTGAGCGTGTCGCCCTGGGTGCCGGGCACACGCTGCACCTCGGCCACCTGGAGCGTGGTGCTCGTCACCTCCTTGCGCTCACGGTCGCTGCGCACCACCGTCTCGAAGGGGCTGAAGATGCGCTTCTGCACGTAGTACGTGGCGCGCGTCTCGCGGCCCTCGGACACCGTCTCCCGCGTCTTGAAGCGGTCATAGCCGCCCTGCACCACCAGCACCTCGTGGGTGCCCAGCGGCACGCCCCGGAAGGAGAAGCGCCCCTCCGAGTCCGCCACGGTGGAGCGGTCCAGCTCCGGGAGCACCACCTCCGCGCCGTTGAGCGGCTTGCGCGTGCCGCGCTCCAGCGCCTGGCCGCTGAAGTTCACCGGGGCCTCGGGCTCCACGGTGCCACCGTCCGCGTCGGTGGGCGGGGCCACCGGCCGGAAGACGAACTGGTAGGCGTACTGGATGCGCACCGGGGAGGGGACGTTGTCGACCTCCGCCGGGGAGAACTCGAACTGCTTCACGGCCTCCACGGCGGCTTCGTCGAAGCCGTGGCCGGCGGGCTGGGTGATTTCGACATTCGTGACGGCGCCCGTCTCCGAGATGTCGATGAACATCACCACCGTGCCCTCGAGCTGCTGGGCGGCGGCTTCGGGTGGATAGGGCGCCTCGACCTGACGCAGCAGCTCGGGCGGTTTCGTCAACACGCCCGTGGGGACGCCCGCGTCGGGGTCGGCGACACCGCCGTCCGGAACCTGGGCCCAGGCTCCGGCGGCGAGGCAGAAACACAAAACGGCCAGGAACGTTCTCATGGGGGGGAAGGGCGCGAAGGCGCCCGACCTCCCTAACGCTTTCACAACTTGGGTGCGAGAACGATTTCGATACGACGATTCAGACTGCGATTCTCGGGCGAGTCATTGACCGCGATGGGCTGGTATTGCCCATAGCCCGCCGCTGACAGCGTCGTCGGGTCCACGCCCGCGTCCTGCAGCGCCCGCACCACCGCCATGGCGCGCGCCAGGCTCAGCTCCCAGTTGGTGGGGAACTGGCCGCCGCCCGTCGGCACGTCATCCGTGTGTCCTTCGACGCGGATGATCTTCCCCTGCACGCTCTTGAGCGCGTCGGCGATCTTCTTCAGCGCCTCGCCGCCCTCCTTGCCCACGCGCGCGGAGCCGGACGCGAAGAGGATCTTGTCCTTGAGCTGCACCGTCATGCGGCCCTTCAGCTCGGACAGCTCAATCTTGCCTTCCGAAATCTCCGACTTGAGGCTCTGCGCCAGGCTCTCGTACTCGGAGCTCTTCTTCTCCAGCTCCTCCTTGGCCTGGGCCAGCTTCTTGGAGTTGCGCGCCAGCTCCTCGTTGAGCGCGGCGAGCTGCGCGTTCTGGTCCTGCAACGCGCGGCGCTCGGCGGCGCCCGCCGTGAGGCGCGACTCGGAGGTGGTCAGCCGCGTCTCCAGCGCCTTCTTCTCCTCCTCCAAGGCGGCGATCTTCTCCGTCAGCTCCTTGACCTTGGCCTCGGCGGCCTCGCGCGCGCCCTTCTCGTCGTTGAGGCCCTTGGTGAGGTTCTCCGCCTCCAGGGCCTTCGCGTCGAACTTGCCCTGAGAGACGCATCCCGTGGTGGAGAGCGCGACGAGCGCAGCCAGAATCAGCCGTGTCCGCATGTGTATGTATTCTCCTGACAGCGATGGTTGGAGCTCCAGCCTACTGCCTGGAAGTTCCAAGGTCAGGAAGAACCCACACGGGCATTTCGCCAGCCTGGACCCTCGCCAGAGGGCCCGGGTGTAAAGGTTCAGCGAGGGAAGATGGGGTGCACGTCCAGCCAGACGGCGAAGAGCGCGTCGGCGAACGTCTTGCCGGGGATGAACACGCCGCCGCTGGCCGCGCCGCCGACCTCCAGGCCGCCATCCGGGGTGTAGGTGATGATGAGGTCCCCGCCCTTCTCCACGTCACGCAGCGACGCGAGCATGACCCCCAGCTGCTGGGACAGTGGCCCCTCGCGCAGCTCCGGGTTGCGGTGCAGGCCGTTGCGCAGGCTGTCCACCAGCTGCGAGCGGGTGATGTCGCGCAGGAAGCGGAAGTGCAGCCGCTTCACGGAGTTGGAGGCGATGGCCTCCGAGGCGCTCCTCGGCCGCGACTCCAGATAGAGACTCCACACGTACACCTTGAACAAGAAGCGCTTGTGCAGCTCCATGTGGGCCAGCTCCACCGTGCGCCCCTGGAGCTGCAGGGAGTCCGGCATGTGGACTCCACCCACCTGCTTCTGTCCCGCCTGCGCCGCGCCCGTTGCCAGCACCCACCCCACCAGCACGAGCCACCGCGCGCTCTTCCACGCCTGCTCTCTCATGCGTCCGACCCCCGCCCCGTCCGAGTACGGTGCCCGGATAGGTGCGCATGCCTGGACGCGACCGCCAGCGGATCGTTCCAGTTCCCTGTGGAGCAGTGGACGGAGCGGACCCGGGGTGAGGCCCCGCCCACGCCCGGCGTCGAGGCGCACGGGCCCGGGGCTGTCAGCCACGGGGAGCTCGGGAGGGGGATGTCGCGGGGTGTCAGGGCCATGACGCTCGTTGGAGAACATACCAGCGCTCTCCGACGTGCGGGGAAGGAGGCTGCATGACGGGCGCCCGGTCGGACACTTCGGACCGGGGTGCCAGGGTGCGTCAGGGGGCGGCGCGAGTGCGCTCGAGCAGGGCGCCGGCCCAGGTGAGCCCGCTGCCCACCACGCTCAGGACCAGGGCGTCGCCCAGGCCGGGGTCGTCCCAGTGCTCGCTCAGGACACCCGGGGCGCCCGCCGCGCCGGTGTTGCCCCGGACGTGGACGTTGAAGAAGTGGCGGGACTCGGGGACCTCGCAGCGGCGCTGGACGGCCTCCAGCATGCGCAGGTTGGCCTGGTGGCCGATGAAGGTGACGTCGCCGGGGCCCCGGTCCGGGTGTCGGGCCAGGTAGTCGGCGCGCAGGTCCAGGAAGGTCTCGCCCGCGCGGCGGATGGCGAACTTCTGCACCTCCGCGCCGTGCTGGGTGAAGTGGCCGATGCGCGGCACGCGCACCTTGTCCGCGCCCGAGGGGTCTCCGGCGAGCCGCGTCTGGGTGATTCGCCAGCGGCCCGGCACGCGGGGGGACAGCACCGCCGCCGAGGAGCCATCGCCCCACAGCACCGCGCTGGAGCGGTCCGCGTAGTCCACCACGCGCGTGGAGTTGTCCATGTTCACCACGAGCACGTACTCCGGCAGCCGCTCCGGGCGCATGCCCGTCAGGAAGTGCAGCTGCGTGCAGAAGGACGAGCAGGCGCTCTGCAGGTCCACGGCCGGCGCGTCGATGCCCAGCTCCTGCGCCACGCGGTTGGACTCGGCCGGGATGCACTCGTCCGGGCTGCACCCGCCCGCGACGACGAGGCCGATGTCGGAGGGCTTCAGCCCCGCGCGCGTGAGCGCCAGGCGCGCGGCGTGGGCGCCCGTCTGCGCGTTGCTGTAGAGCGCGGCCTCCTGCGCGGCCCGCACGTCCCGGTTGCGCGTCTGCCGCAGGTAGTCGAGCGGCAGCACCGTGTGGCGGGAGCGGATGCCCACCCGCTCCAATATCCACGCATCCGAGGTCTCGAGGCCCAGCTCCTCCAGGAAGGCATTGGTGAGGAGGTTGGGCGGATGGAAGTGACCGAGCGCGTGCAGGAACATGGGAACCCTCTAACGCCCTACCCTGCCCATTCTCTGTCAGCGTGCTGTCACGCCCGCGCTGCTCCGCGGAGCAGCCGGCCATGCGGGCGTCGCGCCGGACCATTCCAGTCCCGACGCGACGGGGACTGACGCGACGTGTCGTCAGGGCTTCTTCACGGGCTGGACGGAGAAGAAGAGGACCGAGTCGCCCTTGCCCTTCACCTGCATGCCCTTGGCCTTCATCGCGGGGATGGGGGTGTAGACGACGGGCCCCTGCAGGTTGAAGGCGGTCAGCTCGGTGCCCTCGCCCAGCACGTGCATCGTCCCCTGGTAGGCGATGGTGGTGGTCATGGGGTTCTGCTCGTCCGGGGCCAGCTCCATCGTGGTGGAGACGAGGAACAGGCCGACGAGGCCGCGCGGGTCCTCGTGGATCTCCTGGAGCTGGACGCGCGTCTTGCGGAACTTCACGCTCGCGGGGTTGCCCTTCTGCAGGAGCTTCTCGAAGGCGCGCGCCACGCCGTCCAGCTTCGCGCCCACCTTCACCGGGCCCCGGGGGAAGGCGGCGGCGAGGGGGTCCTCGGCGCCCAGCCCGTCCAGGTCCTTGCGCACCAGCTCGGCTTCCTCCGGCGGCACCGGCTGGCCGTTCGCGTCCGTCACCTCGACACGGCCCGCCCTGGCCTCACCCACGTAGGTCTTCTGGTGGACGACGGTGACCTGCCGCTTCTGCCGTCCCTGCGGGTCCTTCATCACGTCCACCACATCGCCATAGGCGAGCTTCGCCTTGGTGACGAGGGGCCCCTTCACCTCCAGCGGGGTGAAGACCTGCGCCTGGAACATCTCGGTGGAGACGTCGATGGGCTCCGGCTCCATGAAGGGCGCGGTGATGTAGAAGTCCTGCTGCATCGTCATCCCCATCCGCACCTCCTCGGCCCGCCCCACCACCGCGTCCTGGCGGGTGAAGCTCAGCGCCCGGGCCTTGGACACGACGATTCGGGGCGGCTCGGTGGCCCCCACGTCCAGCGGCGACAATGCCAACAACCCCACGGCGATGACCCACGGCTCCATCCGGCGCATGTGTTCTCCTCGTGACACAATCCTTTCATGGCACCGCCATCCGCGTCAGGCATTGGCGTTGTGTAGAGTGCGCGGCATGAGCGCCAAGGCCACGTCCCGGGTCCACTTCCGTACGTGCAACCTGTGCGAGGCCATGTGCGGCCTGCGCATCGAACTGCAGGAGGAGCGCATCACCTCCATCCGGGGAGACGACGAGGACCCGTTCAGCCGGGGCCACGTGTGTCCCAAGGCGCTGGCGCTCAAGGACCTGCACGAGGACCCGGACCGGCTGCGCCACCCGATGCGGCGGACCCAGACGGGCTGGGAGCGCGTGTCGTGGGACGAGGCGCTGGACCAGGCGGCGAAGGGCCTGCACGCGGTGCAAGAGGCGCACGGGCGCGACGCGGTGGCGTCGTACCTGGGCAACCCCAACGTGCACAACCTGGGCAACATGGTGTTCGGCTCGGAGCTGGTGCGCGCGCTGCGCTCGAAGAACCGCTTCTCCGCCACGTCGGTGGACCAGCTCCCCCACCAGCTGGTGTCGTACTTCATGTTCGGCCACCAGTTGCTGGTGCCCATCCCGGACCTGGACCGCACGCGCTATCTGCTGGTGATGGGGGCCAACCCGCTCGCGTCCAATGGCAGCCTGATGACGGCCCCGGACGTGCGCACCCGGCTGCGCGCCATCCAGCAGCGCGGCGGCAGGCTGGTGGTGGTGGACCCGCGCCGCACGGAGACGGCGGCCATCGCGGACACCCACGTCTTCATCCGCCCCGGCACGGACGCGCTGCTGCTGCTCGCGCTGCTGCACGTCGTGCTCCACGAGCACCCGCCGAGGACGGGACACCTGGACGCGCTCACGGACGGGCTCGACACCGTGCGAGCGCTCGCGCGCGACTTCCCGCCCGAGCGCGTGGCGCCGCACACCGGCGTCCCCGCCGACACGGTGCGCACGCTCGCGCGTGACTTCCTCGCCGCCGACGCGGCCGTCTGCTACGGGCGCATGGGCCTGTCCACGCAGCCCTTCGGCTCGCTGTGCCAGTGGCTCATCAACGTGCTCAACGCGGTGACGGGGCAGCTGGACAAGGAGGGCGGCGCCATGTTCACCCAGCCCGCCTTCGACATCATCTGCGGCCCCAAGGCGATGGCGCTCGGCCGGGGCAGCCATGGCCGGTGGAAGAGCCGGGTGCGTGGGCTGCCGGAGACGGGCGGCGAATTGCCCTCGGCCGTGCTCGCCGAGGAGATGCTCACCCCGGGCGACGGCCGCGTGCGCGCGCTCGTCACCATGGCGGGCAACCCCGTGCTGTCCACGCCCAACGGCGCGCAGCTGGAGCGCGCGCTCCAGGGGCTGGACTTCATGGTGAGCGTGGACCCGTACCTCAACGAGACGACGCGCCACGCGCACCTCATCCTGCCGCCCGTGTCCCCGCTGGAGCGCGGCCACTACGACGTGGCCTTCCACGCGCTGGCCGTGCGCAACACCGCCAAGTACTCGCCGCCGCTGTTCGAGCCCGGGCCGGAGGGACGTCACGACTGGCAGATCGTCCTCGCGCTGCAGCACCGCCTGGAGACCCTGCGCAAGGGACGTCCGTCCGTGCGCCAGACGCTGCGCTACCAGGCCCTGACGCGGCTGGGGCCGGAGCGGATGCTGGATGTCGGCCTGCGCATGGGCCCGCATGGCAGCCGGTTCCATCCGCTGCGCCAGGGCCTGTCGCTGTCGAAGCTGCGCGCCTCACCGCACGGCGTGGACCTGGGCCCGCTCAAGCCGTGCCTGCCCGAGCGGCTTCAGACGAAGGACAGGCGCCTGCACCTGGCCCCTCCGCTGCTCGTCGCGGACGTGCAGCGGCTCGCCCAGACGTTCCCGGAGGGCGCGGCGCCCGACGCGCGCGCGGGCGAGCTGCTGCTCATCGGCCGCAGACACCTGCGCGACAACAACTCCTGGATGCACAACGTGCCGGGCCTGCTCAAGGGCAAGCCGCGCTGCACGCTGATGGTGCACCCGGAGGACGCGTCGCGGCTGGGGCTGGCGGACGGCGTGGACGCCACCGTCACCTCCCGCGTGGGCGAGGTGACGGTGCCGGTGGCGGTGACGGACGAGGTGATGCCGGGCGTGGTGAGCCTGCCGCACGGCTATGGCCATCGCCGTCAGGGCACGAAGCTGCGCGTGGCCAGCGAGCACGCGGGCATCAGCCAGAACGACCTGACGGACGACCACGCGGTGGACGCCGTCAGCGGCAACGCGGCCTTCAACGGCACGCCGGTGAGGGTGAGGCCGGCCGCGCCACCCCAGGCATCCGCCACACCAGCGGCGTGAGCGCGCCGGCGAGCACGAAGACCAGCTGCACCAGGTGGCCCAGCAGCGCCACCGACATGGCGCGCGCGGCGGTGGTGTCCAGCACGCCCGCCGCCAGCGCGAAGGCGCCATCGCTCACGCCCACCTGGCCGGGCACCAGCGAGCCCACCGCCAGCGCGCACAGGTAGAGGCCCTGCGAGAAGAGCGCCTGCACCACCGACGTGTCGATGCCCACCGCGTGCGTCAGCACCGCGTACTGCGCCACCTGCAGCGTGCGGCTGCCCAGGAAGGCCAGCACGGGGCCCTTCGGGAGCAGCGGCCCGTGGCACGCCGTCTGGCGGAACTGCTCCGTGAGCTGCGCCCACCTGCACGAGCGCTTCGCCAGCCACGCGCACGGCCCCTGGGCACGCATGCACGCGCGCACGCCCGTGGAGGCCAGCACCAGCACCACGCCGTGGCCGAGCATCGCCAGCGTGAAGACGGACCAGCCGGTGAGCAGGAACGAGGCCGCCGCGCAGGGAAAGGAGATGAGGCCGCCGGCCGCCAGCGAGGCCGCCTGGGACGTGGCCGCCGCGGCCGCCGCGGTGCCGCCACCCATGTGGGGTGACAGGAGCGCGGCCTTGGTGGCCTCCGCCGCCGCGCGGCCCGCGGGCGCCATGCTGGACACCGCGGTGCCGATGAGCTGCGCGCGCGCCAGCACCCTCAGGGGCACCCGCTCCGCGCTCGCGCCATAGGAGGCGCGCGTGGCGAGCGCGTCCATGCCCTGACGTCCCACCTCCAGGAGCACCACCCACGGCAGCCACGGCGCGGCGCCCAGCAGCACGCTCCCGAGCTCATGCGGGCCCACCTTGCGCACCAGCAGCGCCAGCATGCCCACCCCGGCCACCGCGAAGAGGGGCCGTAGGAGCCCCGTCATCCTGCGTCTCCACGGAACGGCCAGCGGAGCCGCCACCGTCGCGGCCTCCATCGGTCGGCCCAGGGTCATCCCCGCGCGCACGTTGCTGCCCACTGTCGCCTCCTCGCCACCCAGCCGCCCCGAGTCACCATGCAAGGTGAGCAGCGCGACGCGGGAATGCGAGGCCCTCGTGCTCCCCTGCCCCTCCCCTCGCGTCCGCCGGTGGACACCGTGCCCGGCGCCCCCACCCTGGCGAACGGGTTGCCGCGACGACTTGGAGTGCGTGCTCGGCTCCGGGCCCGAAGGTCGCTAGGGTGCGGACCCGAATTCCCGCGCGCACTCGGAGCAACCCATGAAAGCGGTCCGGTTTTCGAAGTTCGGGCATCCGTTGAAGGTGGTGGAGTTGGTGGAGGAGCCCGACGCGGCGCTCGAGTCGGGGCAGGTCCGCATCGAGGTCCTGGCCACGCCCATCAACCCGTCGGACGTGCTCACCCTGTCGGGTCAGTACGGCTCGCTGCCCAAGCTGCCGGCGGTGCCGGGCAACGAGGGCGTGGGCCGCGTGGTGGAGGTGAAGGACACCTCTGCCGTGAAGGTGGGAGACCTGGTGTTCCTGCCGCTGGGCGCGGGCACGTGGCGCACGCACCTGGTGGCGCCCGCCGAGGGGCTGGTGACGGTGCCCCCCGGCACGGACCTGAAGCAGGCGTCCATGTTGTTCGTCAACCCGCCCACCGCGGACATCCTGCTGCGCGAGTTCGGCGCGTTGAAGCCCGGGGACTGGGTGCTGCAGAACGCCGCCAACTCCGCGGTGGGCCGCTACCTCATCACCCTGGCGAAGCAGGCCGGCTACAAGACGCTCAACGTGGTGCGCCGCGAGGAGCTGGCGAAGGAGCTCACCGAGCTGGGCGCGGACGTGGTGCTGACGGACACGGATGATTTGCCCGAGCGCGTGAAGGCGGCGACGGGCGGCGCCAAGGTGCGGCTGGCCATCGACGCGGTGGGCGGCGACTCCACGCGGCGGCTGGGGGATTCGCTCGCCACCGGCGGCACGGTGGTGAACTACGGCGTCATGTCCGGCAAGGGCCCCAAGCTGTCGGCCGCGGCCACCATCTTCAAGGACATCACCCTGCGCGGCTTCTGGCTGGTGCTGTGGCTCAAGCGCGCCCCGCGCGAGCAGCAGCAGGAGATGTTCGGCCGGCTGGCGAAGTGGGTCGCCGACGGCACGCTGAAGACGGCGGTGGAGGGCACCTTCACGCTGGACGCCATCCAGGAGGCGCTCGCGCGCTCCATGGAGGGTGGACGTGGCGGCAAGGTGCTGCTCACGCCCAATGGACCTGTCTGAAGACACGCTGTTCGACGGGAGGCACGACGATGAAGCGCGTGGAAGGCAAGGTGGCACTGATTACGGGCGCGGCGGGCGGGCTGGGCAGCGCGGCGGCGCGGATGCTCGCGCGCGAGGGCGCGAAGGTCGTGGTGACGGACCGGCCCCAGCAGGAGGAGGCCGGCGTCGAGGTGGCCAGGTCCCTGGGTGAGGGCATGGGCCTGTTCGTCCCGCTGGACGTCACGCGCGAGGAGGACTGGGTGCGCGCGATGGAGGTGACGCTGGAGAAGTTCGGCCGGCTGGACGTGCTCGTCAACAACGCGGGCCTGGGCGTCCCCAAGGACGTGGAGAACATCACCCTGGCCGAGTGGCGGCTGGTGCACGCGGTCAACCTGGACGGCACGTTCCTGGGCTGCAAGCACGGCATCCAGGCCATGCGCAAGTCGGGCGCCAGGGGCTCCATCATCAACATCTCCTCCGTGGCGGGGCTCATCGGCGTGCCCACGCTGGTGGCGTACGGCAGCGCGAAGGCCGCCGTGCACATGTTCACCAAGTCGGTGGCGCTGCACTGCGCGCACCACGGCTACGGCATCCGGTGCAACTCCATCCACCCCACGTTCATCGAGACGAACATGGTGAAGGCGCTGATTGCGTCCTCGGGCTCACCGGACCGGGCGCGCGAGGGGATGCGGCGCACGATTCCCCAGGGCGCGCTGGGGGAGCCGGATGACGTGGCCAACGCCGTGGTCTACCTCGCCTCGGACGAGTCGAAGCTGATGACGGGCGCGGAGATGATTCTCGACGGCGGCTCCACCGCGCAGTAGCGCTTCAGCTCCAGGGCGCGTGGAAGAGCTGGGAGAAGCGCAGGCCCAGCTCCGGACGCCGAACCATCGCCTCGCCCCAGGCGCGGCCCTCCGTGCCCCACGACGTCACGGACAGGCCATTGGCGGCGAACACTTCCAGTGCGTCGTCGCCCATGCTGAGGGCCTTGAGGATGCGCGAGTAGTCCAGCACCGAGGCCATCGTCGCGCCGGGGAAGATGACCTCCACGTCGATGGGGAGGAGCTCCACCTGGGGGCTCGCGTCGAACCGTCGCAGCTGCGCGGGACGCGGCCCCAACCGCGCCAGCGCGTCCGCCAGCCGGGCCTGGTGCGCCTCCTGCTCCGCGCGGGCCCGTGCGGCCTCGTGCGCGGCGGCTTCGACCTCGAGACGGGCGAGCTCGAGCTGACGCTCCTGGTCGCGGCGCCGCGACTCCTCCACCCGCCTGCGCAGCTCGGCCTGGCGCAGGGCCTCCGCCTCCTCGGCTCGACGCTCGAGGGCCTCGCGCATCAGCCGCACCTCGACGTGCAGGTCCTCGAGCAGGTCCCGCTGGTAGCTCGACTCGGCCTCGGGCGAGGGCGCCGCGAGCACCCGGGCCTCGAAGCCGGGGAACCACGCGAGGAAGCGCTCCGCGTCGGGGACGAGGGCGTCGTGTCCCGAGCGCAGGGCCCCGGCCAGCGGCGCGGCGGCGAGGAAGACTGCGTGTGACGTGGAGCGAGGCCACGTGTCCACGCGCGCCTCGGCCGCCGCCCAGACGAAGGGGAGCCTCGCGGGCAGCGCTTCCACGGGCGCGTTCTCCACGAGGAAGGACACCAGGTCGGGCAGCCTCTTCTGTGAGTCCACGCGCCACCAGGTCTCGAAGATGGCGATGGCGTCCGGCTGCGCCGCGAGCTGACGCTCCCAGAGCTCCTGTCGCCAGGGCTCGAACGCGGCCAGCAGCTCCGCGCGCTCGACGGGGTGACGCTGGAAGCGCAGCCACACCGCGTCGATGAGCTCCTCGCGTCCGGAGATGCCGCTCCAGGAGCGCACCGCCTTGTTCAAGGGCGCCAGGATCGTCGAGCGCGCGGGGCGCTCCCACGCGGCCATCAGCAGCCGCGCGCACCGCCCCGGCACCGGGCGCTCGCGACGCAGGCGTCCGGGCAGCGACACGAGCAACTCCAGGAGCGGCGCCGCGCACGCCGCGTCCCGCGCCCAGGTGTGCACCAGGGCCAGTTCCTCCACGTCTCCGTGGACGAGGAAGTCCACGAGTGCGCGCGAGTGGAGCAACTCCGCGCGCTCGGACGAAGACGCGCGGGACAGGGCCTGGCCCGCGGCGCGTTGGAAAGCTGTCGCGGACGCATCGTCCGGGGCCTCGTCGCCTTCACGCACCCACTCCAGCAATCGCAGCACACGCGCCGCGGGCAACGTCCCCAGGCGGGCATCGGCCCACTGCCGCCAGCGCTCGCGCACCTCGGGCGGCAGGCTCGCGTAGGGCGTCTGGCGCGCCCACTGGGACAGCGGCTCGATGAGCCCGTCATCGAATCCAGCGGAGACCGTCAGCAGCGCGTCCACCGCTTCCCACGAGGCGGGCGCGGGCCAGCGCCGCATCACCTCGCGCGCGAGCACCGCGCTCCGCGTCTCCCGCAGGACCGTGAGTAATGCGGGAGCTCCCATCGATGCCAGCGTCCTCGCCGCCAGCGCGGCCCGGTCCTCGGCATCCGAGTCCTGCGCGGCATTGCCCTCACCGTCCGAGCCCTGCGCGGCCCTGGCCTCGGCGTCCGAGCTCAGCGCGGCGAGCAGTCCTCTCTCGTCCCCCAACACGAGCGCGCACTCGAAGGCGATGTCCTGGTCCTCGGCGCGCAGGCCCTCGCGCAGCGCGAGCAGCAGGTCCACCTCCGGCGCCTTGCCGGTGGCGCGCACCCAGGCCACGGCGGCACGGGCGGCATGCTCCGGATGACTCGCGAACACGTCGCGCGCATGGCGCGCGATGAGCTCCCGCTGCGGCCGGCCCGCCGGCGCGACGAACCAGACCCGCCAGCGCGTCAACGCAAGCGCGGCCTCCAGACCGGCGAGCCCATCCGCATACAGCGCCCCCTGCGCCGCGGAGTACAGCTCACGCGACGGCCGGCCCCGGTTCACCGCCGCGAGCGCCGCGAGCTGTCGCACGCCCGGGTCCTCGCTCCGCTGGTAGAGCGCCTCCAGCGAGTCATCCGCATCCGCCGCCGCGACACGAGAGACCGGCGGCTGGCTCCAGGGGACCACGTCCGCCCAGCGGTCCTCCGCCTCCTCGACGAAGCCCCCGAGCGTCAGGAAGGGCTCGCAGCGCCGCGCGTCCTCGACGATGCGCAACACCCCCGCCCACTGCCCGACGTACTGGGCCTCCAGCTGTCGGGCCAGCCCAGGCTCCAGCGCCTCCAGTCGCCCCGTCAGCGCGAAGCGGTCCACCCCCGCGTGCAACAGCATGCGCGCCGCGCCGTAGTGCTCGGGCGCCACCGGACCACAGGCGCAGCTCGGACACCGGGCACCGGGAGGATTGAAGTGGGTGCAGCCCGGACACCGCACCCGCGCGCCGCGAACGGCGCCATTGTCCCAGAAGGGAGCCATGCCCCCTGTCTACAACGTCCGGGGACCTGTTTCCTCCCGCCGCTCACGGCCCCGGCGCGAGGCACCTGCCATCCGGGCGGAACGGCAGCGTGAAGAGCCGCCGCACCCCCGTCGCATCCTCCGCCGAGAAGAAGACGCTCCACCCCGAGCGCCGGAAGCTCCTCGGCGACGAGCCCCGAGGCCCCGGCGCCAGCTCCGTCAGCGGCACCGTGCCCACGCGAAAGCCGTTGCCCACCCACGGCTCCTGGCCC
>NZ_SRLW01000128.1:0-27221 GCF_006518215.1 Myxococcus sp. AB025B | reverse complement strand
GCTCCGGGGTGGGCTCCGGCGCGGGCGGAGGCGGCAGGACGTCCTCCAGCGCGGTGCTCATGGTGAAGCCATCGTGGTACACGCTCGCCTCGGGACGGATGCTGTCCTCGCGGTACAGCCCGAGCTTCAGGTAGTTCATCTCCTTGCCGAACTGCGTCGCCCCCATCGTCTTCGGCAACACCAGCTTCCCGTTGTGCCACAGCTGCACGAAGCCGACCTTCGCGTTGGACGACCACTTCACCTGCAGGATGAAGTCGTGCCACTGGCCCTTGTTGAGGGGCCCCTTCCAGGGGATGTCACCGTCCGCGCCACCCACGCGCAGGTGCATCTGGTCCCCCTTCACGAAGAACTCCAGCGGCGGCGAGCCGCAGCAGCCCTCCTGGTGCCACTGCGCGAAGACCTGCCACCCATCCGAGATGGGGTAGTTCGACGGGAACATCGTGCTCCACTTGTAGAAGTACGTGGAGCCCGCCTTCTCCTCGCTGATGTAGAGCAGCTCGTTGCGGTTGCCGCTGGCGCCGATGGGGTCATCGCCCTGACGCACCGTGGCCTTCAACGCATAGCGGCCCTCACGGACCACGTCCGACACCACCTGCAGGCGGCTGTTCGCGACGCTCTGCGAGCGCGTCCACTGCGAAATGTTTCCGGTCTCGAAGTCGCCCTTCCACACCACCTCCGCGGACGCGAGGGGGGGAACCAGCAACACCAGGGCGGCGAGTCGAAGGAATGCGGTCAAACGAGGTCCTTTCATTCCGGGTTGGCGCATTGGGACATCCGGCCGGCCGTGCTACTTCCCGCTCCCGCTCGCCCGCCAAGCCCCTGGGGTCCCTGCCCCCGGTCCGCTGCTCGGTGGGGCACGAGGAGTCGGGGCGCCCTCGGCCCCGCTCGTCGCTTGCCGTCCACCGCAATGATTCCCGGAGGATGAAGCGACGCGCCGGAAGTGGGAGCGCGCGGCACCTTGGGCTCCCGCGGCGCTCGCCCGCTGTGCGGCCCGGGGACGCGGCGTCTTCTTCCGTGCCTGCGCCCACGCGGGAAATTCGCCCAAGAAATGCCGGCGCCCAAGGACCCGGTGGGATGTGCGTTCGTACAGAGGCGACAGGTCCGGTGTGGGCCTGGAGTCGTCGCCAGCCGGAGGGTTGGTGTAGAACCCGACCGGTGGGCGCCTGTCTGGGGGAGACAGCACCCGAGGGGGCAGCATGTGGAAGTCGAAGTCCGACAAGGCCCTGGTCCTGGCGTTGGCCGCGCCCGTGCTCGTCGTCACCGCGCTGCTCGTGCGCACGCCGTCCGGGGGGAGCGGCGTGGAGGCGCGCTTCTGGGCCGAGCGTCGGGCGTCCGCGCGCATCGAGGCCCGCCTCACCTATCCGGAGGCCGACCGCTACCGACCGCGCGTCTCGGCCGGCGGCTGTCTGGTCCCCGCCGAGCCCATTCCCCTCAAGGAGCTGGCCCGGCTGGAGGAGGAGGGCAACTGGGCGGGCATCGCCGCCGCCTACGGCCTGCAGGGTGAGTGGAACCAGGCGGGCTCCTTCCTCGAGCGCATGTCGTCCTCCGTCGACCGCGACAGCGACCTGGCCGCCGTGCAGCTCTCCCGGGGCGCACACGAGCAGGCCCTGCGGCTGCTGGACCGCGTGCTGGCCAAGTCCCCCTCGCATCCCCAGGCGCTGTGGAACCGCGCCCTGGCGCTGCGCGACATGGGCCTGACGATGAAGGCCGCGGAGACCTTCGAGAGGGTGGCCGCGCTCGGCGAGCAGGGCTGGAGCAGGGAGGCCAAGGCGCAGGCGCTGACGCTGCGCGAGGAGACGCAAGCGCGCTCGCGCAAGTGGCACGGCGCGCGCGACGCCACGCTGGCCCTGCTGGAGGACCCCAAGGCGCCGCTGCCCCTCCAGGAGGCGCGTCAGACCCCCGGCGTGGTGCGGCAGCACTTCTACGACGTGGTCCGCGCCGCGCCCTCCAAGGAGCGCGTGCTGGCGCTGATGCCGCTGGCGCGGGAGCTGGACCGGCTGCAGGGCGGCACGTCGCTCGGCGACTACGTGACGCGGGTGTCCGGCCGGGACTTCACGCGGCGCGGCGCCCTGGCCCAGGGGTATTCCGAGTGGGTCCGGAAGCGCGCGGGCGCGCCGGAGTCACTGGTGGAGACGGTGCGCGCCTCGGGTGAGGAGGACCTGTTCGTGGGCCTGGCCCTGCACAACAAGGCCGCCGCGCTGCGCTACCTGCCGGACCTGGTCTCCCACGTCCAGCGAGAGAAGGACACCTGGCTCGGCCTGTTCCTGGAGCGCGAGCAGGCCCGCAAGGAGACGGCGGACGGCGAGTGGTGGAAGGCCGAGCAGCGCCTGTTCAACGCGCTCCAGCGCTGCCGCGAGGGCGCCTTCTCCGCGCGCTGCGTGGACCTGGAGCTCCGCCTGGGCATCCTCTACGCGGAGCTGCGCCGGCTGACGGAGGCCGAGCAGCACGCGCGCACCGCCTGGTCCTGGGCCCGCCAGCTCCAGGAGTGGGAGCTGGAGCTCACCACGCTGGAGCTGCTCGTGCACATCTCCCGGGACCGCGGGGACTTCTCCAGCGCGCTCGCGTACGTGGAGGAGTGGACCGCGCGCGGCGGCCGCGTCATCGACACCTGCTACTGGCCCCACATCAACCAGGCCCACACGCACTACCTGGCCCTGCGTCCGGAGGCCGCGCGCGCCTCGCTGGAGGCCGCCGCCGCGTGTCCCAACGCGAAGCTGGACCTGATGTTCGGCGCCACCTTCGCGGAGATGGCCCGCGCCCGTCCGGACCCGAAGGACGCCGAGCGGCTGAGCCAGGCGCTCGACGTCGCGCGCGCCAGCAACCCCACGCCCGGCGACGCCATCTACGCGCGCTACCTGGAGGGCCGCTTCGTGCTGGACCACGAGCACGAGCGCGGCGTGGCGCTGCTCACGCGCACCCTCGAGGACGCGCGCAAGCTGCCGTCCACCGAGCCTTTGGCGCGCGAGGCGTGGACCCTGGCCTACTCCTCGCTCGTCACCGACGCGGGGCGCCGGGGCGAGTACGCGCGCGCCCTGCAGCTGCTCGCCGAGCAGCTGGGGACCCAGGTGCCCCAGCGGTGCGCGCTCGGCGCCGCCGTCCACAACGAGCGCTCCGTGGCCGTCGCCCGGGGGCCCGCGGGTGAGCTCGTCGGCGACTACCAGGGCACGCGCGAGGTGCCCTTCGCGGAGAGCCCCAGCGTCAAGCTCGTCCCCGAGCACGTGCGCCAGGCGCTCAAGGGCTGCGCCCAGGTGGAGGTGCTCGCGTGGGCGCCCGTCTTCGGCCGCACGGACCTGTTGCCCGTGGACCAGCCGTGGAGCTTCCGCATGGGCCGCATCGTCCCGGGCGTGTCCGCGCCGTCGCGGCGCCTGGTCGTCTCCAGCGTGGAGGCGCCCGCGCTGCTGCAGCTGCCCAGGCTGCCCACGTGGACGCCGCCGCCCGAGCCGGAGCCCACGGCGCTGGAGCTGTTGTCCGGCTCGGACGCCACGCCCTCGCGCGTGCTGTCGAGCATGTCGGACGCGACGGAAATCGAGATTCACGCGCACGGCATCAGCGACCCGGTGCTGTCGGACGCCTCGCTGGTGGTGCTCTCGCCCGAGGGCAACGGCCGCTACGCGCTGACGGCGGACATCGTGCGCAAGCAGAAGCTCGCCGGCGCGCCCATGGTGTTCCTGGCCGCGTGCAGCGCGGGGCGGCTCGCCTCCACCACCACGCACGAGCCCTTCAGCCTGCCCGCCGCCTTCATCGAGGCCGGCGCGCGCGCGGTGCTCGCCTCCACCGTGGACATCCCCGACGCCGCCGGGCGCTTCTTCGACGGCGTGCGCCAGCGCATCCGCGGCGGCACCGCCCCCGCGGTGGCCCTGCGCGACGAGCGCCAGAAGTGGCTCGCCCGCGACGCGCGCAACGGCTGGACGCACCACGTGCTGCTGGTGGAGACGTCCGACTGACCCCCCTACAGCGGCGTGGGCAGGTACGTGTTCCCCTGCGGCACCTGGAAGTGGTGGAACGTCACCGACGCGCTCACGTCGAGCGCGCGCACCCAGTGCCACCAGCCCACCGGGATGAACACCAGCTCCCCCGGCTCCAGCACCGCCTCCACCACGTGCGCCTCCGCGTAGAGCGGGTGGCGCTCCACGTCCGGGCGCTCCGCGTCCACGTGGCTGAACGTCCCGTAGCGCGGGTACATCAGGTGCCGCTGGAAGGAGGGGATGAGCTTCACGTGCTTGCGCCCCAGCACCTGCGCCAGCAGCACGTTCATGTTGTCGTGGTGCAGCGGCGTCACCGTGCCCGCGGGGCCCAGCAGCAGCGTCATCATGTCCGGGCGCAGGCTGTCGTCGATGATGCCCTGGGGCGCGCGCACGTCCTCGCGCAGCGGCTCGAAGCCCTCGCGCTGCCAGTTCTCGTTGCGCGGCACCATGTAGTAGTCGTTCGTCTCGCCCCCCGTCGCCACCCGGTGCACGTAGTCGCCAAAGCGCATCGTCTCGCGGTGCTTGTCCGGCTCGGGCGCGTGGTCAGGGTTGGATTCACGCCGCGTCATCACCTCCACCTGCACGTCCCCCACCCGCTCGGCCAGGTAGGAAAGCGACCAACGTCCGAGCGCCGGCCAGTCCTTCATCCGCCCCGTCAACACCACCGGCCGGTGTCCGAAGTAGTAGCGCGTGAAGAACTCCTCCGCGGACAGCTCGTGGCGTCGCTCCAGCGCCAGATGTCCACCCGATTGCCGATGCAACGCGCTGTACGTGTCCATCACCGACTCGAGCCACCCGTAGCGTCGCCCCACCCGCTGGCAGGCCTGGAAGAACGGATGCGCCTCCACCCGCGCCACCTCCTCGCGCGCCACGTCTTCCGACACGCCCGCGCTCGCCAACGCCAGACACGCCTCCTCGCGCGTCACCCCCATCGCCAGGTTCTCCACCAGCCAGACCTGCCACTCCAACGCCAACCGGGATGTATCCACGCTCATTTGGAAAACCTCGAAATCCGAGACGCAATCCACCCCGCCGCCTCTCACGGAAACGCACCGGAGCATGGTAAGGACGGCGACAGATTCAAAGTTTCATCCACCAGCAACTTGTCCGTGCTGCTGTATCCCAGCACGAGGAGCGAGCGAATGACGTCCGGTTCCAAGCCCGTCGAGTCGAGTGCCGCGGACGCCCACGTGAAGAACAACTACGTGGACTGCGCCACCAACGTGGGGGTGCAGCGCGCCCGCAAGCCCCTGCCCATGCCGTCCAGCCCCGCCCTGGCCTCTGCCCCGCAGCAGCCCTAGGCGCCGTCTCCTCTCCAGACCTACATCCGCTGGAGATCCATGCCCGGACTGGGATTTCATCCCTTCCGGGCATTGCCTTGTTGGTGCCCTTGCACTTTTTTCTCAAGGAACGGGCGGCACCGCGTCTTTGACTGGGAAACCTGCCGCGCGAGGCATGTAGGACATCATGGCCAACCTCTTCAACCGGGAGCGGAGGCGCTTCGAGGCGTTCATCCGACAGCACCGGCCCAGCCTGCTGGGACTGGCGCGTCGTCTGTCCGCCCGCTCCAGCCTGGAAGCCGAGGACCTGGTGCAGGAGACCTTCGAGCGCGCGATGCAGGAATTCGAGTCGTTGAAGGACCGGACGGACGCGGCGGCGGCGGCGTGGCTGTGCACGACGATGACCAACCGCTTCCTGGACTACTGCCGCAGGCAGCGGACGGAGTCCCGGGGGATGCCCCACCTCGCGCTGGTGCAGGAGGGGGTGGCGCAGGCGGAGGCCCAGGAGAACTGGGAGCTGGTGAGCACCGAGGAGTTCCAGAAGGCGGTGGAGCGGCTCAAGCCGCACCTGCGTGATGCCTATCGGCTGCACGCGGAGGGCAAGCGCTACAACGCCATCGCCGAGCATTTCAACGTTCCCGTGGGCACGGTGGGCAGCTGGCTCACCCTGGCACGCAGGGACCTGAAGGACTTGCTGCTGCCACAGGTAGCGGTGGCCCGGGAGCAGGGGGCAACGAGCTCATGACGACGCCATGCACCAACAACCGACTGCATCTCTTCGTGGACGGGGAGCTGTCCGCCACGGAGGCGGATGCCTTCCGCCAGCACCTGACGCGGTGCGCGGAGTGTGAGTCGGGACTGAGGGATTTGTTGCAGCTGGAGCTGCTGGCGGCCCGGGCCCTGGGGGGGAGCGCGCCGGCGACGCAGGGCGCCGACGGGGCCGAGCCGGTGGTGGGCGGCAACGTGGTGTCCCTGAAGGCGCGGCTCCAGAAGGGCCTGAGGCTGGCGATGCCGCTGGCGCTCGCGGCGGGGCTGGCGGCGGTGGTGGTGGTGCGCGGCCAGGCGGAGCCGGAGATTCCGGGCGAGGTGTGGCTGTCGGGCGCGGACACGCGCACCTTCGAGGCGCGGCTGTCGCATCCGAAGGCGGACCGCTTCCTGCCCTACAGCCCCATGCGCGGCACCAGCCACTCGGCGCAGATGCTGCCGCTCAGGCCGCTGGCGGAGCTGGCGGAGCGGCACGACTACCGGGGCATCGCGGCGGCGTACGCCCTGCGCGGCGACTGGCAGCAGGCCGAGGCGTTCCTGGGGCAGGAGCCCGAGTCCGCGGACAAGGCGAACGACCTGGCCGTCGTCGCGCTCAGCCGGCAGCGCTACGAGGAGGCGCTGGGGCTGCTCACGAGCGCGCTGAAGCTCAATCCGAACCACGCCCAGGCGCTGTGGAACCGCGCGCTGGTGCTGCGCGAGCGCGACCTGCTGGACCGCGCGGCGGCGTCGTTCGACACCGTGGCGTCGCTGAGCGAGGCGGGGTGGAGCGGCGAGGCGCGGCGGATGGCGGCGGAGCTGCGCACGCAGCTGGCGGAGGAGCGGGTGCGCTCGCGCCGGCAGGTGATGGACGTGTGGACGACGCTCACGGGCGAGGCGCCCTGGGACGCGAAGCAGCTCGCGCAGCGGCCCGCGGTGGCCCGCGCGGCGCTCTACGACGCGGTGCGCACGGTGACGTCGAAGGAGCGCGTGGAGGCGCTGCTGCCGCTGGCCCGCGAGCTGGACGCGCTGGGTGGGGGCTCGGTGCTGCAGGACTACGTGCGGCAGGTTGCCGCGCGGGACTTCACGGCGCGCGCGCCCTTGGCCCAGGGGTACGCGGGGCTGTTGCGTGACAGCGACACGAAGAAGGACGCGACGGTGCTGCTGGACTCGCTGCGCCGCTCGGGGGAGCGGGACATCTATTTCGGCGCGCTGATGCACACGGGCACCGCGGTCTCGGACGCCACGGCGATGAGCGCGCTGCGCGGCTTCGCCGAGGGGACGCCGGACCCGTGGCTGCACCTGCTGGCCGAGCGCGAGGGCATCCGCCGGGAGCTGGCCGCGGGCCGCACCGCGCAGGCCGAGAAGCAGTTGATGGACGCGATGCTCACGTGCAACGGGATGGGCAACATCGTCCCGTGCATGGAGCTCAACTGAGTCCACCGTAGGTTCTCCTCGTCACACACCGGGGTCGGTCCTCTTGAGCAGGACCGGCCCCTCTGCTTTTTAGCGGCGGGCGTGTTGTCCACCGTGCGAAGCGGCGGCGTGTGGACGGACGTCGTGAGGAGGGGCGTGGCAGGCTCGCCCGCATGGCCCAGTCCACCCCTCGCAACATGCGCGACTACGCGGCGACCCACCGGGACTTCCGGTGGGAGCGGCCCGAGCACTTCAACTTCGCCACGGACGTGGTGGACCGGCACGCCGCCGAGCGGGGGGAGTCGCTGGCGCTGCTCTGGTCGGACGAGACGGGCCGCGAGCAGCGCTTCACCTGGCAGGGCGTGAAGCAGCGCTCGCTGCACGCGGCGCAGTTCCTCACGGGACTGGGGCTGAAGAAGGGGGACCGCCTCTTCATCATGATGCCCCGGGTGCCGGAGTGGTGGTTCCTGGTGCTGGGCTGCATCCGCGCGGGCATCGTCTTCATGCCGGGCACGCCCATGCTCACCGTCAAGGACATCCGCTACCGGCTGGTGGCGGCGGACGCGAACGCGGTCATCGCGGACACAAGCTGCCTGGAGCGCTTCGAGGGGCTCGCGGGCACCGGCCGCGTGGAGACGTGGGTGGCGGTGGGGGAGGGCGCGCCGGCGCCGTGGGTCCGCTACGAGTCGGGCACCGTGGGCACGGGCGCGCACGGACAGGACTTCGCGCCCACGCGCGCGGAGGACCCGCTGCTCATCTACTTCACGTCCGGCACCACGGGCATGCCGAAGATGGTGCTGCACACGCACGCCAGCTACGGGCTGGGCCACGTGATTACCGGGCGCTACTGGTTGGATTTGACGCCCGAGGACCGGCACCTGACGTTGAGCGACACGGGCTGGGCCAAGTGCGCGTGGGGCAAGCTCTTCGGGCCGTGGAGCCAGGGCGCGTGCAACGTCGTCTACGACTTCCGGGGGCGGTTCGAGCCGCGGAGGCTCCTGAAGGTGCTGGCGTCCCAGCAGGTGACGACCTTCTGCGCGCCGCCCACGGCGTGGCGGGCGATGGTGCTCGAGGACCTGAAGGCCCACGACCTGTCGAGCCTGCGCCACACGGTGAGCGCGGGCGAACCGCTCAACCCGGAGGTCATCGACACGTGGAAGGCGGCCACGGGGCTGCACATCCGCGAGGGCTACGGGCAGACGGAGACGGTGGTGGTGGTGGGCATGTTCCCCTCGGTGGAGCCGCGCGTGGGCTCCATGGGCAAGCCGTCCCCGGGCTTCACGGTGGGCGTCATCGACGACGCGGGCCAGGAAGTGGCGGACGGGCAGGAGGGGGACATCGCGGTGCGCGTGGCGCCGGAGCGGCCGGTGGGGCTGTTCCAGGAGTACCTGGGCGACGCGGCGGCCAACGCGGCCTGCCGTCGAGGCGACTGGTACGTCACGGGCGACAGGGCGGTGCGGGACGCGGACGGCTACTTCTATTTCGTGGGCCGCGCGGACGACGTCATCAAGACGTCCGGCTACCGCGTGGGGCCGTTCGAGGTGGAGTCCGCGCTGCTGGAGCACGCGGCGGTGGCGGAGTCCGCGGTGATTGGCGTGCCGGACGACAAGCTGGGCCAGCGGGTGAAGGCGTACGTGGTGCTGGCGCCGGGCTTCACTCCGTCGCACGAGCTGGCGAAGGAGCTCCAGGAGCACGTCAAGCGCACCACCGCGCCGTACAAGTATCCGCGCGAGGTGGAGTTCGCGCTCGAGCTGCCCAAGACGGTGAGCGGCAAGATTCGCCGCGCGGAGCTGCGCGCCACGCCGCCCAGGCCCGGGTGACTCAGGCCGAGGCGCGGCGCAGGGACAGCTCTTCCCTGAAGGCGCTGATGACGTCCTCCACGAGGGGAATCTCCCCGGCGCGCCGCTCCATCAGCCGGGAGAGCACGGCGATATAGGCCTCACCGAACAGGGTGGTGAGCGCGGTGGCGGTGGAGGCGGCGATGAGCGCGCCGACCAGCGTGCCCGCGCCGGGGATGACCTTGAGCAGGCCCGACACGATGGCCTGTCCGGAGAACGTGGCGCCCAGCCCCGTGGCCACGGAGCTCACCAGCGTGGAGAGGAAGGCCTCGGTGAGCGGCAGGCCGAAGACACTGCTAATCCCCGCCAGCATTCCGACCTGCGTGGGGACGAGCAGGGCGGCGTCGGCGAAAGGGATGGGGGTGGCTCCGATGGCCGCGGCAGCCGCGGCCGCGCTGGCGACGATGCCGTGGGCCCGCTTGCGCTTCTGTTCGATGCTCACCCGCTGCGCGGCGGCGAAGGCGTTGCGCTGCCCCTCCGGCACCAGCTCCATGGTGAGCTCCACCAGCTCCACGAGCCCCTTGGCCTGGAGCGTGTTCCCCTCGTCGTCCGTCTCCTGGAGCGCGCGCACGCGCATGACGTTTCGGGCCATGGGCAGGAGCCGCTCCACCTCGGCGCGGAAGCCCTGGTCGTTGCGCGCCTTGGTGACGACCGCCACCACGGGCATGTGCCGCGAGAGCATGCGCGCGACCTCCAGGTCTCCATCCTCCACGCGTCGAGAGTCCTCTCCGATGCAGAGCCACGCGCAGTGCAGGTGCCGCGTCGCGTCCGCGTCCCGGCCCCGCGTGGCCACCAGGTCCTCGAGCAGCGTCAGCGTCTGCTTGTAGGCGCCCAGCTCCAGGCCCCGGGTGTCGAGGATGCTCACGGGGACGTCGCTCTTCGTGTACTCGCGCGTCTCCTGCGTGACGGGGCGGCCCTGGCCGGTGTCCGCGATGCGCCCGTGGAAGACGGCGTTGATGAGCGTGCTCTTCCCCACGCCGCTGCGCCCGGCGATGACGATGTTGACCCGCCCGCGTCTGCGGAAGGCCTCATCCACCTGCTTGCGAATCTCTTCGGTGAGCTGGAGCTCCATGACACGCCTCGTGGGTCCTTCGTCCCGGCCGCGCGGAACGGGCCTCTGGGGACAAGCCTAGCGGACCTGGGCCGTCCGACACGATGCACGCGAGGGTGCGTCCAGGCGGGCGAGCCGGCCTCCGGACGCACCCTCGCACCCGCTGTCATGGGACACGTGCGGGGCGCCTCGGCGCCGCGGGCCGTTGGCGGACCGGGGGGCTCCCCGCGCGACTGTCCGGTGCCGTGCATGGATACGCACGCCCCGTCGGATGGCCGCGCGGGGCGTGGGCCCTCACCTTGGGCCCTCCGGGGGTGTGGCGGATGGTGGTGTTCCTCATCGATGGCAGGGCGGCGCCCGCGAGCGTGGCTCGGCACGCCGTGGCCTCGCGCCGGCTCCGGCTGGTGGTGCCGGGGTTGTTGGGTGACCGCCACCTGGGACGTCGATTGGAGCGCACGTTCCACACCTGGCCCGGCATCGAGGAGGTGAAGGCGGAGCATCGCAGCGGCCGGGTGCTGGTGCGCTACGGCCCCGACGCTCCGCTGCTCACGCGCTTGAAGGAGACTCCCGAGGACACCGGGCCCGCTGTCGCGCGCGAGCGGCGTCCCGCGCCGGTCTCCGCGTCTCGTGACGAGGTGGCGTGGCACGCGCTGAGCGTGGACGAGGCGCTGCATCGGAGCGGGACGGACGCGCACGGCCTGTCTGGACGGGAGGCGGCGACGCGGCTGCGACGTCAGGGGGCGAACCTGGTGGCGGGCGTGCCGCCGCGCTCGCGGTGGTCGCTCCTGCGCGCGCAGGTGGCCACCGTGCCCATGGGGCTGTTGATGGGCTCGGCGGCGGCGTCCGCGCTCGCGGGGGACGTGCTGGAGTCGACGGCCATCCTCGCGGTGGTGGGGCTCAACGCGGGCATCGGCTATCGCATCGAGCGGCGCAACGAGTCGCTCCTCGCCTCGTGGCAGAAGCTGGAGGCGGGACAGGCGCAGGTGCTGCGCGACGGTGTCCTCCAGGCCGTGCCCACGGCGGACCTGGTGGTGGGGGACGTGCTGCTCGTGCGCGCGGGGGATGTGCTCCCCGCGGATGCGCGCGTGCTGGAGGCGCACCGGCTCAGCGTGGACGAGGCGCCCCTCACCGGCGAGAGCGAGCCGCAGGCCAAGGGCGCGGAGCCGGTGGACGGGGACGCGCCCCTGGCCGAGCGTCACTCCATGCTCCACGCGGGCACGGTGGTGGCGTCGGGACATGGGCGCGCGGTCGTCGTGGCCACGGGCGGGAACATGGTGCTGGCGCGGGTGCGCAAGCTCGTGGAGGAGACGGCCTCGCCGCCCACGCCGCTGTCGCGCAAGCTGGAGCGGCTCGACAAGCGCGTGGCGTTGTTCTCCGTGGGCGCCGCGGCGATGTCCGGCGTGGTGGGGCTCGCGCGCGGACGTCCGATGGGACAGGTGCTGCGGGGCGCGGTGGCGCTGGGCGTGGCGGCGCTCCCGGAGGGGCTGCCCATCGTCGCCACCGCGGCGCTGGTGCGCTCGATGCAACGCCTGCATGCGCGCGGCATGGTGGTGCGCCGCGTGTCCTCGGCCGAGGCGCTGGGCGGCGTCACGGTGATTTGCACGGACAAGACGGGGACGCTCACGCGCAACGACATGTGCCTGGAGGTCCTGGACGTGGGCGCGGGCCCGGTGGACCTCGCCTCCTTGCGCGCGAAGCCGAAGGCGGTGCTGGAGGATGTGCCGACGTTGGCGCTCGCCGCGGCGCTGCTCAACAGCGACGTGGACGTGCACCGCAACGGGCACGAGGTCATCATCGCGGGCAGCTCCACCGAGCGCGCGCTGGTGACCGCCGCGCACGCCGCGGGGCTGGATGGCGCGGCGCTGCGCAAGGCCTTCCCGCGGCGTCGCCTGTTGGAGCGCACGAATGGCATCCACTACGTGGTGAGCCTGCACGACGCGCCGGGCGGCGGCGTGGCGTTCATCAAGGGCGCGCCGGAGCAGGTGGTGCGGCTGTGCTCCCGTGACTCGAAAGGCCCGCTGGGCCCGAAGGGACACGAGCGCCTGCTCGAGCGCAACCGCGCGCTGGCCCGGGAGGGCCTGCGGGTGCTCGCGCTGGGCTGGCGACGCGTGGCCGCGAAGCACGCGGAGGCGCCGGAGGGCGACTACACCTTCGTGGGCTTCATGGGCCTCAGGGACCCGCTGCGCGAGGGGGCCGAGGAGACGCTGCGCCAGTCCCGCGTCGCGGGCATCCGCACCATCCTCCTCACCGGGGACCAGCGACACACGGCCGAGGCCGTCGCGCGGGAGGTGGGCCTGCGAGGCGAGACGCTCACGGGCCGGGAGCTCACCGAGCGACTGGCCGGAGACTGGGGCGGGGACTGGCTGGACCGGGTGGCGGTGCTCGCGCGGGTGGCGCCCGAGGACAAGATGGCGCTGGTGCGAGCCCTGCGCGCGCGTGGCGAGGTGGTGGCCATGGCGGGCGACGGCATCAACGACGCACCGGCCCTGAAGGCCGCGGACGTGGGCGTGGCGGTGGGCGCGCGCTCCAGTGACATGGCCCGGCAGATGGCGGACATCGTCATGGCGGGCGAGGACCTGCGCGGCATCCTCCACGCGGTGGGAGAGGGGCGCATCGTCCAGGACAACCTGCGCCGCGCGCTGCGCTTCCTCTTCGCCACCAACCTGTCGGAGATGGCGCTGGTGGTGGGTGCCTCGCTGGTGGGCAGCCGGGAGCCGCTCGCTCCGATGCAGCTGCTCTGGCTCAACCTGCTGACGGACACCCTGCCGGGGCTCGCGCTGGCGCTGGAGCCAGGGGACGCGGACATCCTGGACCGGCCGCCCGCGCCTCCCGACGCGCCGCTGCTGACGCGCGACATGTCGCGGCGGGTGGTGCGCGACGCGCTGCTGCTGGCGGGCCTGGGCGCCGCGGGCCTGGTTCTGGGCGGACCGCCGCTGGCCTTCGGGATGCTCACCGCCGCGCAGCTGGGGTACGCCTCGGTGTGCCGGGCGCCTCGCACCGGGGCTCGGGGGCGCTCGCTGGACTCCGGGCGTTTCACGCTGTGGGTGGGCGGCGCGGTGGCCATGCAGGCCCTGGCGCTCACCGTGCCCCCGCTGCGCGCCGTGCTGGGGTTGCCCCCGCCGTCATGGCTCACCCTCGGTGGGGTGACGGCGGGGTGGGTGCTGCCCGGGGCGCTTCACGGTCTCTCCCGCCGCGTCCCCCGGGGCGCGGCGCATCGTCGTCCCTTCCTCATCCCCGCTTTCGCGGAGGCTTCCCCATGACGTTCCATCTCCCGTCGTTCTTGTTGGGCTACACCGCTGGCGCCGGCTCGGTGATGTTGAGCAAGCACCTGCGCCCGTTGCTGGTGGAGCTGGCCACCGCCGCCTACCGCTTCGGCGACATGGTGATGTCGAGGACCGCCATCAGGCAGGAGGACCTGGAGGACCTGCTGGCCGAGGCGAAGGCCCGGGCCCGGCGGGCCGCGAACGGTCACCCCCAGGGCCAGGCCGAGGCCTGAGGAGGCTGCCCGTGTCGCGCTTCATCTATGTGGTCCATGTCCTGCCCGGCCGCGTGCGGCTGCGGCTCCCGTGGCTGCGCGAGCATGGCTCGGTGGCCAACGAGCTCGCCGAGGGGCTCTTGCGCATCCGCGGCGTGGACGAGGTGGAGGTGCGCCCCTTCACCGGCAGCGTCCTGGTCCTCCACGACGCGGACGCTCTTGATTTGGAGGACGTGCTCGCGATGGTGCGGAGGCTCACCGGCGTGGAGCTCGTCGTGCGCCAGGGCGAGGAGGCACCCGAGGAGGAGGTGCTGCTGGAGGCGCTGGCGATGGGCAGCGACGTGGCGCTCGCGACCAGCCGCTTCGTGAAGGGGCTGGACGTGGAGGTGCTCCGCGCCACGGGAGGCAAGGTGGACCTGGGCTCGCTCGCGTCGCTGGGCTTCGCGGTGGCGGGCGCGGCCAAGGTGATTGCGACGAAGAAGCTGCCCACGCCGGACTGGTTCAACCTGGCGTGGTGGGCCTTCGCCACCTTCTCGGGCGTGGAGCGCACCGCCATCGGCAACACGGCCTCGCCGGTGCGCCCCGGGCCCCGGGAGTCACCGTCCCTCGACGATGACGTCCCGACGGGCGAGCCCTCCTAGCTGTTCCAGTCGCTGTGCACGAAGCCGGCGTCGGGCTTGTCCCGGCGCTGGTACGTGTGCGCGCCGAAGGCGTCGCGCTGGGCCTGGGTGAGGTTCTGCGGCAGCTCCGGGCTGCGGTAGCTGTCCAGGTACGCCAGCGACGAACTGAACACGGGGACGGGGATGCCCACCTTCGTCGCCGTGCCCACCAGCTTGCGCCACGCGGGCGCCAGCCTCTCGAGCACCGGGGCGAACGCGTCCGACACCAGGAGGTTGGGCAGGTCCGGCTGCTTCGTGAAGGCCTCGCGCAGCGGGGTGAGCAGCTTCGCGCGGATGATGCAGCCGCCCCGCCAGATGCGCGCCATCTCCGCCAGGGAGATGCTCCACTGGTACTCGTCGGACGCGGCCTGGATGAGCCGCAGGCCCTGCGCGTACGTCACCACCCGCGCCGCGTACAGCGCGTCATGGGCCCACGCCGCCAGGTCCGCCTTCTCCTCCGCGGACAGCGAGGCCACGGGCCCCGGCAGCTTGTGGCTCGCCGCCACGCGCTGGTCCTTCATCGAGGACAGGTTGCGCGCGTCCAGCGCGGAGGCGATGGAGGGCACCGGCACGCCCAGGTCCAGCGCCACCTGCACCGTCCACTTGCCCGTGCCCTTCTGACCGGCCTTGTCCAGCACCAGGTCCACCAGCGGCTTGCCCGTCTCCGCGTCCTTCTTGCGCAGCACCTTGATGCTGGTCTCCAGGAGGAAGGACTCGGCGATGCCCTGGTTCCACTTCGTGAACAGCTCCGCCACGCCCTCCGCCGACAGCCCCAGGCCCCGGCGCAGCACGTCGTACGTCTCCGCGAGCAGCTGCATGTCCGCGTACTCGATGCCGTTGTGCACCATCTTCACGAAGTGGCCCGCGCCATCCGGCCCCACGTGCGTGACACACAGGCCCTCGTCCGTGCGCGCGGCGATGGCCTCCAGCACCGGCTTCACCAGCGCGTACGCCTCCGGGGGGCCGCCGGGCATGATGGACGGGCCGTGGCGCGCGCCCTCCTCGCCGCCGGACACGCCCACGCCCAGGAAGTGCAGGCCCTTGGACTTGCACAGCTCCTCGCGCCGCCGCGTGTCCTGGAACCAGGAGTTGCCCGCGTCCAGGATGACGTCGCCCGGCGACAGCAGCGGGAACAGCCGCTCCATCATCTGGTCCACCGCCGTGCCCGCCGTCACCATCAGCAGGATTCGCCGGGGGCGCTCCAGCCCCTTCACGAAGTCCTCCAGCGACGCGAAGCCCTTCAGCGACGGATGCCCGTGCTGCTGGTGCATCTCGTCGATGCGCTCCGCATGCCGGTCCCACACCGCCACCCGGAAGCCATGGTCCGCGATGTTGAGGGCCAGGGCCGCGCCCATGACACCCATGCCCGCCACGCCGAACTGCGCGCCCGTCTGGGCGCTCGCTGCCGCACTCATGATTCCTCCGACAAGGCCCGCTCACCGTCCCGCGGCGGCGGTGTCCATCATCCACTGCGCATTCGTCACCCGGGCCGCCGGCAGCGCGGCATCCCGCCCGAGCGCCCGCTGCACCGTCTGCCTCTTCCCCGCGCCCGCCACCAGCATCAGCACCGCGTTCGCCGCCAACAGCGTCGGCATCGTGAGCGTCATCCGCCAGGGCGGCGGCTTGGGGCCCACGACGGACAGCACGCGCCGGCCCTGCTCCTCCAGCGCCGGGTGGCCGGGAAAGAGGCTGGCCGTATGCCCGTCCTCCCCCATGCCGAGCAGCACCACGTCCAGCACATCGGGCAGGCGCGCCTCGTAGTCCTTCGCCGCGGCCTCGCGGTCCTCGCGCTCGCCCTCCATGCGGAACACCTGCGAGGGCGACAGCCGCAACGGCCCCACCAGCGCCTCCTCCACCAGGTGGTAGTTGCTGTCCGGGTGGTCCGGCGGCACGAAGCGCTCATCCACGAAGTACAGGTCCACCCGCTCCCACGGCAGCGTCAGTCGCGACAGCTCGCGGTACGCCGGCGCCGGGGTGCTGCCACCGGACAGGGCCAGGCTCGCCCGCCGCTTCATCGCCAGCGAGGTCTGCAGCGCGCGGCCCATCCACTCCGCGGCCTCGCGGGCCAGCAACTCCGGGGGCACGACGCGCGGAGGCAGCGCGCTCATAGCAGCGTCCACCGGCGGCCGTCGCGGGCCAGCAGCGCGGAGGCGGCCTGCGGCCCGATGCTCCCGGGGGCGTAGGGGTGCAGCGTCCCGCCCTCGCCGGACTCGAGCGCCTGGAGGATGGGCGTCACGTACGCCCACGCCTGCTCCACGCTGTCCTGCCTGGCGAAGAGCGTGGCGTTGCCGCGCATGCAGTCGAGCAGCAGCCGCTCGTACGCCTCCGGCACCGGCTTGTTGAAGCTCTCCGCGTAGTTGAAGTCCATGGTGACGCCCGCGATGTTCACGTCCTCACCGGGCACCTTGGACTCGAAGGAGAGGGCGATGCCCTCCTGGGGCTGGATGCGCAGCGTGAGCACGTTGGGCTGCAGGCGCTGGCAGGTGGCGCCCTCGCCGGAGAACAGGCCGATGGGCACCGAGCGGAAGTGGATGGACACCTCCGTCAGCCGCTTCTTCAGCCCCTTGCCGGCGCGCAGGTAGAAGGGCACGCCCTCCCACCGCCACGAGTCCACGCTGAGCTTCATGGCCACGTACGTGGGCGTGCGCGAGTCGGGCTTCACGCCCTTCTCCCCCAGGTAGCCCTCGTACTGCCCGGCGACCACGGAGCGCGACACCTCCTTGCCCTCCACCGGACGCAGCGCGCGGAACACCTTGTTCTTCTCGTCGCGGATGTCCTCCGCGCCGAAGGACACCGGCGGCTCCATGGCGCACAGCGCGAGCACCTGGAGCAGGTGGTTCTGCACCATGTCCCGGATGACGCCCGTCTCGTCGTAGAAGCCGCCGCGGCCCTCCACGCCAATCTGCTCGGCCGCCGTGATTTCGACGTGGTCGATGTGGTTGCGGTTCCACAGCGGCTCGAAGATGGCGTTGGCGAAGCGGAAGACCAGGATGTTCTGGACGGTCTCCTTGCCCAGGTAGTGGTCGATGCGGAAGATCTGCTTCTCGTCGAGCACCGCGGCCAGCTCGCGGTTGAGCTCGCGAGCGGTCTCCAAGTCCCGTCCGAAGGGCTTCTCGATGATGAGCCTGTGCCAGGGCGTCTGGTGGGGGCGCTCCTCGCGCTTGAGCAGCCCCGCCTCGGCGAGCCCGTGGAGGATCTGGGGGAAGGTGGAGGCGGGCGTGGCCAGGTAGTAGAGCTGGTTGCCCTGGGTGCCCTGCTGCTTGGACACCTGCTCCAGCTTCTCGCGCAGGCGGGCGAAGGCGGACGGGTCGTCATAGGCGCCGGAGACACCCTCCAGGCGCGGGGCGAACTTCTGCCACGTGGCCTCGTCGAGCGGCTGGGTGCGCGCGAACTTCTGGAGGCCCTCCTTCACGTGCTGACGGAAGGCGTCGTTGTCCAGGGTGGAGCGGCTGAAGGCGACGACGGAGAAGTGGTCCGGCAGGAGGTTGGCGCGCGCCAGCTCGAAGAGGGCGGGGAACAGCTTGCGCTGCGCCAGGTCCCCCGTCGCGCCGAACAGCACCACCGTGCAGGGGTCCGGTCTCGTTGCCCTGAGCAGCGGGTCTCCCTCTCGGGGATGCGTCTCGATGTGCAGGCCCTGCGCGTCCATTCCGCTGCCTCCTCGATGTGACTGCCGTGGGCGGCCACCTTACGCCCCCCTCGTCGCCTCGCGGCAAGCCAGAGGTGCGTACAGTGACGTGCGCGTGACGTCTGGAGCGTTCGAAAGCGCTCCCCAGGGGCCTGCTCTAACAGTCGGAGGGCCCCCTCGCCATGGCTGTTATCCTCGCGCCGCCATCGCCTGTGCTTCGGCCCAGGCAGGAGTTGTCGGGCTTGGGCGGAGTGATGCGCGTGCACGCTTGCGGCCCGGGACGGATGACGCCGCCTCCAGCCGACGGCGGACCCGGTCCTCCGCGAGGAGGCCTGTCCGAGTCCCGGGTGCTGCGCGGGGCTCACTCGGGATATCGTCGCCCCTCGCCGGCTGGCTGCCCGCCTGTCGGAGGGGCATCCTCGTGCGCTGGAGGTCCCTGCTGTATGTGCCAGCCGGGTCGCGCTATGTCGGTGAGCCGATGCGCCCCCGTCCCGAGCACGCACCCATGAGCCCTCCGCGATGAAGTACGTCATCACCATCTGGTTCTGGCTCGTCTTCCTGACCACCGCGCCCATCCTCTTCACGCTGGGGGCGCTGCTGCTCCTGGTCACCTATCCGGTCGACAAGGACCGCCGGATGCTGCACTGGCTCGTGTGTCACTGGTGCCATGGGCTGTGGCTGCACGTGTCGCCGTTCTGGCGCACGCGCTTCGAGGGCAAGGAGCTGTTGCCCTCCGGGCCCTGCGTCATCGTGGTCAATCACCAGTCCGCCATGGACATCCTGGCGGTCATGGGGCTGTACCACCCGTACAAGTTCGTGGCGAAGGCGTCGCTGTTCTCGCTGCCGCTGGTGGGCTGGATGATGACGCTGCTCGCGTACGTGCCCATCGTCCGCGGCTCGTCGCAGGCGATGCAGCAGCTCCTGGACCCGTGCCGACGCTGGCTGCGCCGAGGCATGCCCGTGCTCATCTTCCCCGAGGGCACGTACGCGAAGGGCGGCCAGCGTCTGCCCTTCAAGCGCGGCGCGTTCCAGCTCGCGGTGGAGGAGCACGTGCCCGTGGTGCCTGTCGTCGTGGAGGGCACCACCGACCTGCTCGAGGGCGACGGCCCGTGGCTGAACGCCCGCGCGTCCATGCGCGTGCGCGTCCTGCCGCCGCTGCCGCCCGAGTCGCTGGGACAGGACCCCGTCGAGCTGGCGGAGCGGGTGCGCGGGCTGTACGAGCGCACGCTGTCCGCCAACGGCTGAGCCTCGCATGGGCTGGGTGCTCTGGGCGCTGGAGACGTCGTGGGCGGTGGTCGCCGCGTGGGCCCTGTCCGCGGCGCTCCTGCGTGAGCGCTCCACGCTGGAGCGCTGGATGGCCGCGCTCCTCTTCGGCACCGCGAGCGTCCTCACCTGTGTGCAGGCGCTGGGGCTCGTGGGGCAGCTCGGTCGACTCCAGCTGGCCCTGGGGGGCTTCGCGCTCCACGGCGGGATGCTCGGCTGGAGCGCGCGGAGGGTGGGGCTCGCGGAGCTGCGCTCTCGGCTCGTGTCGGATGTGACGGCGCCGGTGCGGCTGTGGCGCGACATCCTCGCGCGTCAGGAGCTGGCCGCGTGGGCGCTGTTGCCGGCGGCGTGTGCGCTCATCGTCTCCGGCTCCATCGCGTGGCACTTCCCCAACTGGGCCTGGGACGTCGTCTGGTACCACACGCCGAAGACGAGCTACGCGGTGCAGACGGGCCGCATCACCTGGGTGGACACGTCTGTCTGGTACGTCAACGGCTACCCCGAGCTGACCGAGCTGCTCTCCGTCTGGCACGTGCTGCTGCCCCATCACTCGCGGCTGGAGGACCTGGCGCAGCTGCCCTTCGGCCTGCTGGGCGCGCTCACCGTGGCCGCGTTCTGTCGTCGCGCGAGCGCCAGCCCCGCGCTGTCCGCGTCGCTGGGCGCGATGTGGCTGGCCCTGCCCGCGGTGGCCCTCCAGCTCCACACCACGCACGCGGACGTCGTCGCGGGCGCGCTGTTCATCACGGCCTTCTACTTCCTCACCGAGCGCGACTGGAGCCCCACCGCGCGCACGCTGACGCTGCTGGCGCTCGGCCTGTACGCGGGCACCAAGGTGACGGGGCTCTTCCACCTCGCGCTCGTGTCGCCGCTGCTGCTCGTCAGGGGCGTGCTCGTGCTGCGCGCGGCGAAGGGGGCGCGAGGGCGGGTGCTGGGGCAGACGGGGCTCGCGCTGCTCCTGCTCTTGTGGATGGGGGCGCCCACGTACGTGGAGAACTCGGTCCGCACGGGCAACCCCTTCTGGCCCGCGCGCATGAAGGTGCTCGGGCATGAGCTCGAGGGGCCCATCGGCGCGGAGGAGATCGCCGGTCCTCCCGCCTTCTTCGGCGCGCCCGGCGCCTTCGAGCGCATGGTGCGCAGCTGGACCGCGCCGGAGGGCATGTACTGGCCGGACGTGCGCGAGCGCGCCTTCGGCTGGCTCTTCCCGTACCTCCTGCTGCCCGCGCTCCTGTGGGTGAGCGCCACGGCGGTGTTCAGCCGGGAGCGACTGTCGCGGCTCGCGCTGCCGTTGCTCGCGGGCCTGTCCGTGCTGGTGCCCGCGGCGTGGTGGGGGCGCTTCACGCTGGGGCTGCCCGCGGCGGGGCTCGTCGCCTTCGCGGTGCTGCACCGTCAGGTGGGGACGCGCTACCTCCAGGTCCTCTTGTCCGCGCTCGCGGCGTTCCTCTGTGTGGCGTCCTATGCGAAGGCCTCGGTGGGGTATCAGGTGCTGCCCACGATGGGGCGCCGCGCGGACCCGTCCCTGCGCGACGAGGACCGGGTGCGCATGCGCATGGGCTGGCTGTGGACGCCGGAGGCGGCGCGCCTGCGTGAGCGGGAGCTGCGGCCCGGTGACGTGGTGGCGTACGACAGCGCCACGTCGTTCCTCGGTGAGTACTGGACGTGGGATTTGCGCAACCGCGTCGAGTACGTGAATCACGAAGGGAACGACGGTGTGTATCTCGACCGACTGCGCGCGCTGTCGCCGCGCTGGGTGAGTGTGCGCAAGCACAGCCCCGCCGAGCGCCTGCTGCTCTCGCGCGCCCGCGCCTTCGAGAGACTGTTCGACTGTCCGTTGAGCTCGGCCGTCATGTATCGCGTCACCGGGACCGACTGGTAGGTGGATGGCATCGCCCGGGGTTGGATTGCACAGCCTCGCTGAAAGGATTCGGTGGGGCTGAGTGCTCGGGTGTCCTGCGTCTGGATGACCGAGCAGGGCTGCACGACGTGTGCGGTATCTTCCCGTCCCATGCGCCAACTCGTCCCCCTGCTCCTGCTCCTGGCGGCGCCCGTCTGGGCCGCGGTCCCCTCGGGCTTCGTCGAGACTGTCTACACCTCCAATGATTTGAGTCAGGCGACGGGGATGGCGTGGGCGCCGGATGGCTCGGGCCGGCTGTTCATCACCCTCAAGAACGGTCCCATCCGGGTCGTCTCGTTGAAGGACGGTCTCCCGGAGACGCAGCCGGGGAACACCACGCTGGTGACCCGCCTGTTCGCGACGGAGCCCGCGGTCCACACCAACAGCGAGTGCGGTGTCATCGGCATCGCGTTCGACCCGAACTACGTGGCCAACCGCTACGTCTATGTCTTCGTCACCGTGTCGGCGACGGAGCAGCAGATCGTCCGCTACACGGACGTCAACGGCGTGGGCACGGCGCGCACGGTGCTTGTCTCGCGGCTGCCGACCCGTGGAGAGAACCACGATGGCGGCGGCATCGGCTTCGGGCCGGACGGCAAGCTGTACTTCGCGATTGGTGACCTGGGCAACGGCACGGGCGTGGACGCGGACCTGACGTCGCTGGCGGCGAAGGTGGGCCGGGCCAACCGTGACGGCACGCCGGTCAACGACAACCCGTTCAACGATGGCGTCGGTCCGAACAACGAGTACATCTGGGCGCGCGGCTTCCGCAATCCGTTCACGCTGACGTTCCAGCCGAGCACGGGCCAGCTGTGGGTCAACGTGGTGGGCACCGGCTACGAGCAGACCTTCGTGGTGCCCCGGCGCGGGCACGCCGGCTACAACGACTACGAGAACAACCAGCCGACCGGCAACGACTACATCACCCCGGTCATCAAGTACCGCACCAACGGCTTCGACACCCGCACCCTCACGGCCACCGGGGCCGCGCGCGCGGGCGGCGTCACCACCTTCACCACCACGGGCAATCACGGCTTCCGCAAGGGCGAGAAGCTCACGCTCGAAGGGGTGGGCGATGCCTCGTTCAACGGGGACTTCTACGTCGCGAGCGTCCCCAGCGGGACCACTGTGACGGTCTTGCAGTCGGGTCTGCCGGATGCCACGAGCGGCGGTGGCACCGCGAAGACCCAGCGGCTGGGCGGCTGCATGAACGGCGGCGTGTTCTACGACGCCACGCTCTTTCCGCCGGAGTACCGCGGCAACTACTTCTTCGGCGACTACAACGAAGCCACCTTCATGCGCGCCACGCTGGCCCAGGACAACACCGTGGCGACGGTGGACATCTGGGGGACCAGCTTCACGTCGTACGTGGACGCCTCGGTGGGGCCGGACGGCGCGCTGTACACCATCGGTGTCTCGGGTGGGCGTCTGCGCCGAATCGTCCCCACCACCACGGGTCAGCGCCTGGTGGTGACGAACCTGTACCCGCGCGTGATGGAGGGTGGGAAGGCGACGTTCACGGTGGGCCTGGCGGAGGCCCCCACGACGTCGGTGGTGGTCGACGTGTTCCGCGCGCCGGGTGGCAGCTCGGACCTGCGCGTGTCCGGCGTGGCGACGTTCACCTTCACGCCGCGGGACTGGAGCACGCCTCGCGTGGTGACGATTGACGCCCTGGAGGACGCGGACAACGAGGTAGACACCGCCACCTTCACCGTGGCGTCGAGCGGCCTGACGTCCGAGTCCGTGCTGGCGACCACCATCGAGGACAACTCCGCGCAGCTGGTGCTCTCCTCGAGCAACGTCGCGGTCCCCGAGGCCGGTACGGCCACGTTCGACGTATCGCTGACGCGCCAGCCGGTGGGCACCGTCACCGTCACCGTCAGCCGCGCCTCGGGCGATGCGGACCTCTCCGTGGAGTCGGGGGGCTCGCTCATCTTCAACGCGAGCAACTGGAGTGCGCCCCAGACGGTGACGCTGCGGGCCGCCGCCGACGCGGACAACCAGGACGGCGTCGCGCTCTTCTCGGTGGTGGGCTCGGGGTTGGACGCGCGCACCGTGACAGCGACGGAGGTGGACGACGAGGACCTGGCCCCCATCATCACCTCCACCGCGCCGACGCAGGCCGTGGTGGGCAATGTGTATCGCTATGACGTGGAGGCGAGGGCCCGACCCGCGGCGACGTACTCGCTCACCACCGCGCCGACGGGCATGTCCATCGACGCGGCCACGGGCCGCATCACCTGGACGCCCACCGCGGTGTCGACCCCGGGCGAGGCCGTCACCGTGCGTGTGGCCAACAACGTGGCGCCCGAGGCGACGCAGTCCTTCACCGTCACCGTGAAGCAGGACGACGCGCCCGTCGCCGTCCTCACGCGTCCCACCGCGGACGAGCGTGTGTCCGGTGCGGGCGCTGAGTTCTACGGTGACTGCCAGGATGACGTGGGCTGCACGCGCGCGGAGTTCTTCGTGGACGGCGTGCAGCGCTACGTCGACGAGCGCACGGACAACCACTTCCACTTCGGCGGCGAGCACAACCGCTGGGACACGACGGAGCTTTCGCCCGGGGGACACCTGGTGCGCTTCGCCGTGGTGGACACCTCGGGACAGCGGCACCAGGTCGAGGTGAAGGTGTGCGTGGGCGAGGGCGACTGCACGCTGGTCCCGCAGCAGGAGCCCGACGCGGGCTCACAGCCGGATGCGGGGACGGGGCTGGACGGAGGCACGGGCTCCGATGGCGGGATGAGCCCGCCGGACTCGGATGAGGACAGTGGCTGCTCGTGCGGCAGCGCGCCGGTGGGCTCGCTGGCGTGGGCCGCGCTGACGGCGCTGGCGCTGATGCGCCGCAGGCGTCGTCAGGACTGAGCGCGTCGTCGCGAGTGGGGTGGGAGCGCTTGCCCGGTGGACAGATGCAGGGCGTCCGCCAGGGCAAGTGCGGGGGCGACGAGGGCCTCGAGTTCCTCATGGGCGGTGGGCACGCCCTCCTTCGCCACCTCCAGCATCCCCGCGATGATGGAGAGGCGGTGGTAGTGCCGGTGGGCGCGCAGCAGGGGCTCGCGCAGGGAGGGTGTCAGGAGCAGCTCCCGCGCCCTGGGGGAGAGGTCGCGCAGGCTCAGGGCCGAGTCCAGCGCCGCATCGCCCACCTCCTCGTCCACCTTGCCGAAGAGCTTGAGGAACTTGTCGCCGACGGTCTCCGTCTCGAGCTGGAGCTCCTCGGGCAGGGCGTCGGTCAGCTCCAGGCGCAGCACCGTGACGAAGCGGGCGCCCTTGCCGGTGCCGTGCTTCTCGGTGAGCAGAGAGAGCTGTTTCTCGCGGTAGAGCCCCTGCACCTCGAGGGCGTCTCGGGCCTGGCTGAAGGTCCAGCCCTGACGGGTGGCGAAGATGCGCCAGGCCTGCCGCTGCTGGCGCTTCTCCCGGGCTCCCAGGACGATGATGCCGAGGGCGATGAGCACCATCAGCGCGAGCATGAGGTACGGGGCGTGCTCGGAGGACATGGCGCGAAGCATCTCCGTCCGGGACCTGGCGGGCCAGTCTCCCCAGCGGGTTCTTCCGTGTCTTCGAGACTCGCGGGGCAGGGTGGCTCGGCAACCCCCTGGAATTGCAGTGCCCTGGGCACATGTCAGAGGGAGCGTGTAAGGGAGCAGGCGCCTGGCGCTTGGAGCGGATGGCTTCCCTGAAGGAGGCTGCCGGCCGACCCGAGTGCCGTGGGGTGAGGGAGGGTGAACGCGGGATGCGCTTGCTGCACACGTCGGACTGGCATCTGGGACACACGCTGTACGACGTCTCGCGCGAGGCGGAGCACGGCGCGTTCCTGGAGTGGCTGCTGGACACGCTGGAGGCCCAGGCGGTGGACGCGCTGCTGGTGGCCGGCGACATCTTCGACACCTCCAACCCCAGCGCCGAGGCCCAGGCCGCGTGGTACCAGTTCATCGCGAAGGCGCGCCGGCGGCTGCCCCGGCTGGACGTGGTGGTCATCGGTGGCAACCACGACTCGGCGGCGCGGCTGGATGCGCCGGACCCGTTGTTCGCGGCATTGGGCGTGAAGGTGGTGGGTGGACTGCCGCGCGCGGGCGGCGTCTTGGATTTGGAGCGGCTGCTGGTGCCGGTGCACGACGCGAAGGGGCACGTGGGCGCGTGGGTGGCGGCGGTGCCGTACCTGCGGCCCTCGGACCTGCCGCCGGTGCGCGAGGAGGTCGGGGACAGGCTCGTGGCGGGGGTGAGGGCGGTGTACGAGGAGGTGCTGGAGGCGGCGCGGCTCCGGCGTCGGCCGGGGCAGGCGCTCGTGGCCATGGGGCACTGCTACATGACGGGCTCGGAGCTGTCGGAGCTCAGCGAGCGGAAGATTCTCGGCGGCAATCAGCACGCGCTGCCCGTGGAGCTGTTCCCCGAGGACGTCGCGTACGCGGCGCTGGGGCACCTGCACAAGGCGCAGCGCGTGGGGGGACGCGAGGGCGTTCGCTACAGCGGCTCTCCGTTGCCCTTGTCGCTGTCGGAGGCGAACTATCGCCATCAGGTGTTGGTGGTGGACTTGAAGGACGGGGTGCTGGAGGCCGTGGAGTCGGTGCCGGTGCCGCGTCGGGCGGAGATGGTGCGAGTGCCCGCGCGGGACGCGGCGACGCTCGAGGAGGTGGTGGGGTTGCTGGAGGCGCTGCCGGCGATGGAGGAGGGCGTGCCGGACTGGCGGCGTCCCTATCTGGAGGTCTGCGTCTCGTTGCCCCGGCCCGAGCCGGCGCTGCGCCTGAAGGTGGAGAAGGCGCTTGAGGGACGCGCGGCGCGGCTGGTGAAGCTGACGCCCGCGTACACGGGGACAGGGGGCGCGCTGGCGGAGGCGCGGCCGGGGCTGTCGCTCCGGGAGCGCACGCCGGAGGACGTGTTCCGGGCGCGGTATGCGCGTGACTACGAGGAGCCTCCCACGGAGGGGTTGCTGGAGGCGTTCCACACGCTGCTGACGCAGGTGCAGGAGGACGCGTCATGAAGGTCCTCGGCATCCGGGGCAGCAACCTGACGAGCTTCGCGGGGAACTTCGAGCTGGAGCTGGACCGGCCTCCGCTCGACCGGCTGGGGCTGTTCGCGATTACGGGTGCGACGGGAGCGGGCAAGAGCACGCTGCTGGATGCGCTGTGTCTGGCGTTGTTCGACCGGACGCCGAGGTTGGGGGGACGGGGCGGCGTGCCGGTGGGGCGCGCGGACGAGGAGGAGGAGGCGCGGCTGTCGGCGTACGACGTGCGCGGCATGTTGCGGCGGGGCGCGGCCGAGGGCTTCGCGGAGGTGGACTTCCAGGGGAAGGACGGCAAGCGCTACCGGGCGCGCTGGAACGTGTGGCGGGCGCGTGGGCGGGCGGAGGGACGGTTCCGGCCACAGGAGATGAGCCTGACGGAGGTGGCCTCGGGGCAGCAGTTCGGCCGCACCAAGGGCGAGGTGCTGGTGGCCATCCAGGAGCGGCTGGGGCTGTCGTTCGACCAGTTCCGCCGCTCGGCGCTGCTCGCGCAGGGAGAGTTCGCGGCCTTCTTGAAGGCGGACGCGAGCGAGCGCGCGGAGCTGCTGGAGCGGATGACGGGCACGGAGGTGTACAGCCGGCTGTCCATCCGCGCGCACGAGAAGAACAAGGCGGAGCAGGAGGCGCTGGCGAAGCGGGAGCAGGGGCTGGCGGCGATTGTGCTGATGGAGGCACAGGAGCGCGGGGCGGCGGAGGAGCGGCTCGTCGAGGAGGCGCGGGCGCGGGCGGAGGTGGAGACGAAGCTCCAGCAGGCGGAAGGCGCGGCGGCGTGGCACGCGGAGCGCTCGGCGTTGGTGCGGGCGTTTCGTGAGGCGGAGGAGAAGGAGGCCCGGGCGGCGCAGGCGCTGGAGGCGGCGGCGCCACGGGCGAGGAAGCTGGAGGAGGTGCGCGCGGCGGAGTCGTTCCGGGAGGTGGTGACGGCGGCGGAGGTCGCGGGGCGGCGATGGGAGGACGCGGAGGCGGCTCGGCGAGCGCGCGCGGAGGAGGTGGAGGCGGCGAGGGCTCGGGCCTTCCAGGCGGTGGG
>NZ_SRLW01000127.1:0-27505 GCF_006518215.1 Myxococcus sp. AB025B | reverse complement strand
CCCGTCCCCCCCTCCATCACCTCCGGCAACAACCCCGTCACCTCCGAACCGAACACCAGGTGGTCCCCCGCCTCGAACCCCGCCTCGAACAACGACGTCTGGGCCCGCGCCGAGAACAACCACCGCCGCGCCTCCGGATACGCCTCCACGTAGGCCGAATACGTCGGGTACAGGCGGAGAAATACCTTGTCCCAGTAGTCCAGCCCCGCCCGCTTGAGCTGGCGGTCATCGATGGAGAACCCCAGGGGCTCCACGAGGATGAGCCGGCAGCCCGTCACCGCGCAGAGGCGGGCCACGTTGCCCGTGTTGGGGGGAATCTGGGGAGAGACCAGGACCAGATGCAGAGGACGCGCCAGGGGCTCGAGCATGGGGTAGAACGCGCTACATGCGCTGGAAGGTGACCAACGAGACGCGGCAGAGGCCGCTGGCGGACCGGGCGGAGAAGGCCACGTCCTTCGCCCACCGCTTCAAGGGGTTGATGGGCCGCACCGAGCTCGCCGTGGGCGAGGGCCTCCACATCCAGCCCTGTAACTCCATCCACACGTTCTTCATGCGCATTCCCATCGACGTGGCCTTCCTGGACGCCCAGGGGCGCATCGTCAAGCAGATGATGGCCCTGCCCCCCTGGCGGGCCACCTCCGTGTACCTGCAGGCACGCTCCGTCCTGGAGCTGCCCGCGGGCGTGCTCGCCGCCAGCGGCACCCAGGAAGGGGACCGCTTGAGCTTCGAGCCTGCCTCCTCTGCTCCGATGTCCCCTGGCTGACCCACGATGCGCACGAGTTTTGACCGATTTCCGAGCGCTTTGTTAACGTGCCCCGCCAGTTTCTCGTCCCCTTAGAAGAGTTCCCGCGCATGCGCATCGAGGTAGCCGGCAGCACCCACGTCGGGATGAAGCGGAATCACAACGAGGACAACTTCCTCATGCTGCCCGAGGAGCACCTCTTCATCGTCGCGGATGGGATGGGTGGCCACTCCTCTGGAGAGATTGCCAGCCGCATCGCCGTGGACGAGTTGGGTGAGTTCTACAAGATGACGTCCAAGGACCAGGACAGCACCTGGCCCTTCAAGATGGACAAGCAGCGCAACTATGACGAGAACCGGCTGGCCACCGGCATCAAGCTCGCCAACGCGCGCATCTACGAGAAGGCCAGCAGCGAGTCGAAGTATAAGGGCATGGGGACGACCATCGTCAGCGTGCACTTCGCCAGCGACGTGGCCTACGTCGGGCACGTGGGCGACAGCCGCGTGTACTTCTTCCGCTCCGGCGCCCTCAAGCAGATCACCGAGGACCACTCGCTGCTCAACGACTACCTCAAGGCGAAGAAGCTCTCGCCCGAGGAGGTCGAGAACTTCCCGCACAAGAACGTCATCGTGCGCGCGCTGGGCATGAAGGAGAACGTCCAGGTGGACGTCTCCCGCGTGGAGCCCCAGCCGGGCGATGTCTTCCTGCTGTGCTCGGACGGCCTGAGCGGCATGGTCACCGACGCGCAGATGCAGGAGATCCTCGGGCGCACGCCGGAGCTGGACAAGGCGTGCTCCCAGCTCATCGACATGGCCAACGCCGCGGGCGGCAACGACAACGTCACATGCGTGCTCGCCCGCTACCACCCGGCCTGAGTCCCCGCGCGGCCCCCGCCTGAGCCTGCTCGGGCGGTGCGCAGGAAGACGCGCAGCGCCTCCGCCACGCCCCACGCCTGGGCGATGCAGCCCCTGGGACGGAAGGGGGGCGTGGCGTCGAAGATCTCGCTCACCTGCCCCACGCCCGCCTGTCGCAGGTGGGCCTCCAGGCCGTCCATGACGTCGCGCAGGTGGGCGCGGTCCGGCTGCACCCTCAGCGCCGCGTCCACGTAGTGGCCGATGAGCCAGCTCCACACCGTGCCCTGGTGGTACGCCGCGTCGCGCGCGCGCAAGTCGCCGTCATAGGTGGCCTTGTAGTCGGAGTGGTCCGACGCCAATGAGCGCAGCCCCACGGGGGTGAGCAGCTCCACCTCCACCTTGCGCAGCACCTGGGGCCACTTGTCGCGCGCGAGCACCGGGTACTTGAGCGAGAGGGCGAAGATTTGATTCGGCCGCACCGCCTCGTCGTTGCCGCCGCCCTCCGCGTCCACCACGTCGAACAGGCACTGGGTGCGCGGGTTCCAGAAGCGCTGGTTGAAGGACGCCTGCGCGCGCTCGGCGGCCTGGTTGTAGGGCGCGGGGTCCACGCCCAGCAGCACGGCCCACTCCGCCATCAGCTTCATGGCGTTGAACCACAGCGCGTTGAGCTCCACCGCCTTGCCGCGCCGGGGCGTCACCACCCAGCCGTCCACCTTCGCGTCCATCCACGTGAGCTGGTAGCCCTGCTCGCCCTGCGTCAAGAGCCCGTCGTCCGGGTCGATGCGGATGTTGTGGCGGGTGCCCTTCAGGTGCTTCTGGACGATGTCCTCCAGCGTGGGGAAGAACTCGCGCAACAGCTCCTCGTCCTTGGACGCCGTGACGTAGCGGTCCACCGCGTGGAAGAACCAGAGCGTCGCGTCGGCCGTGTGGTAGAGGCCCTCGGCCTCGCCCTCCGGGAAGAGGTTGGGCAGCAGGCCGTCGCGGACGTGGTGGCGGAACGTGCGCAGAATCGCCGCCGCCTCGCGCAGGCGGCCCGTGGACACCGTCAGGCCCTCGAGCGAAATCATCGTGTCGCGGCCCCAGTCCGTGAACCACGGGTAGCCGGCGATGACGCTGCGCGCATCCTCGCCGATGGCCCGCGCCCACGCGTCGTCGCGCGGACGCATGGGGTCCACGATGAACTGGTCCGCCGCGAGCACCAGCCTCGCCGCCGTGTCCTTGCGGGCCTGCGCCGGCGCCCGCTCCAACAGGCGCCACTCGCGCTCGCGCTCCATGTCGAAGCTGATGGCCGGGTCGCGGTCCAACACCGCCCAGTCCCGCACCGTGGCGCCCAGCGCCAGCCGGCCTCCGGGCTTCACCGTGCACTCGAAGTAGCCGGGGCTCGCCTGCGTCTCCACGTGCGGCATCCCGCGCGCGCGCTCGGTGCGGTACAGGATGGGCGGGGAGATCTCCGGCAGCGCCACGAAGGGCACCGAGCCCTCCGAGTACAGCCGCAGGCGCAGGGGCTCGGCCTCCTTGCCCGCGCACATCTCGATGCGCTCCCCCTGGAGCACCACCTTGGGCTGACAGTAGCCGTGGGGGAAGTCGTGCTCGTGGACGCGGAACGTGGGGAAGGGCCTCAAGCGCAGCTTCACGGCGGGCCCGGACAGGTGCGCCCACTCGATGAAGAGCGTGTTCTCGCCGTGCACCATCACCAGCCTGCGACGAAGCCGCGTGGGGCCCAGCACGTAGTCCCACTCGGGGATGAGGCCGTCGAGCCGGAAGCCACGCAAGAGCGACGTGTCGCCCGCCAGCGTCCCGTCCGCGCGCACCTCGCCCTCCAGCCGGTACACCTGCCCCTCCACCCGGGCCGTCTCGATGAGCCGCGACAGCATGACGGTGCGGCCCTTCTCGGGCAGGCTGGGGATGAACAGGCCGTGGTAGCGGCGCGCGTTGACGCCGGCCAGGGTGCTCGACGCGTAGCCCCCCAGGCCATTCGTCACCAGCCACTCGCGACCGAGCACCTCCGTGGCCGGGGCGCCCCCGGGCCATCCGAACTTCACCTCTGGCAGTCCGCGCATGCGGCTCATCCTGCCATCCGAGGCCCGGGGCCGGTCCTGCTCTCCCGAGTACTCGTCATCCACAGGGCGGTCATCCCCGGCACGCGCCACGACGTCTCGCCCCTCAGTGAATCCAGTGAGCAAGAGCCTGTCCCTCCGAATCGAACCTCTTCACTGGACAGTCCGATACGCCACCCTTCATCCCAGGGTGGGGCCAACAACGGCTCGGGGCAGGGAGACAGCTCCAGCTCGCTCCCCAGGTTGACGAGCAACAGCCGTTCCCCCTCCTCCTCGCCTCCCAGGTAGCGCAGCAGGAAGGCGCTCTCGGAGAGGACGGCCCCCATCAGCTGGTGGCCATCCTGGCGGGCGAGCACCGGGTCCTCGCGGCGCAGGCGCAACAGCTCCCGGTGCAGCGTGAGCGGCCCCGTGCGGCACTCCCGCTCCGTCCAGTCGAGCTGGGAGCGGCGGAAGGCGCGCTCATCCACGTGCTCCTCATACCCCTCGCGCTCGAGGGCGTGGCGCGCGCTCTCGAACTGGCCGATGAACGCGTCGCGGCCCTGACGCACCACCGCCTGCAGTTCCGGCTTGTGGTCCACGAAGTAGTGGAACGGGGAGCTGGCGAACCACTCCTGGCCCATGAAGAACATGGGCGTCTGGGGCGACAAGAGCCACAGCATCGTGAGCACTCGCGCCCGGCGCTCGCCGCCGACGTGGTGCAGCCGGTGGCCTCCGAGCATGTTGGCGAGCTGGTCGTGGTTCTGGCGGCGCGAGCACCGCGCACGATGGGACGAACGGGTGCGCGGCGCGAGGCGTCAGCGCCCCGTCAGCGGCGCGGGAATCCGGTGCTGCTTCCAGGCGAGGACCTCCTCGAGCGTCTCACCCGGGGCAATCTCCGTCCGCTCGAACACAGCGGAGCGGCTGAGCCGGGCCCCCGCGCCCACCTTCACCTCGGCGCCGAGCGACACCCCCGCGCCCACGACGACGCCCTCCGCGAGCGACACGCCCCGCTCGAAGAACGCGGGGCCATCCACTCGCGCGCCGCGAACGTCCGCCTCCGGATGCGCCCACGACGCGCCCAGCCCACGCACCGTCCCCGCGAGCGGCGAGGCCGCGCCCAGCCACTCCAGCCGCACCTGCCCCGCGAGCACGTCACGCACCGTGGCCAGGTAGCGCGACGGCGTGCCCAGGTCGGACCAGTACCCATCCACGCGGACGCCGCGCACCACCTGCCCCGCCGACATCGCGCGCACGTAGACCTCGCGGTTGATGTCCTCGGGTCCCTCGGCCGTCATGAAGTCGAAGATGCGCGGAGACATCACGTGCACGCCGGTGAAGTGCCACGGCGTCAGGCCCGCGCCGCCGGGGCCATGGCCCGCGATGCGCTGGACCTGCCCCGCGCCGTCCAGCTCCACCGCCGCGTACTTCTCCCCCTCCGGCATGGGCTGCAGCACCATGGTCGCCAGCGCACCGGAGGCCTGGTGCATGGCGACCACGGGCCGCAGGTCCACCGGGTAGAGGATGTCGCCGTTGAAGACGAGGAAGTCCCCGTCGGAGAGGAAGTCCCTCAGGCCCCGGATGCCTCCACCCGTGCCCTGGATGACGGGCTCGCGCACGACGTGCAGCGGCAGCCCCGCGCGAGCGCACTCCTCGCGCGCCACCGCCTCCATCGTGTCGGGCAGGTGGTGCGTGTTGATGCCCACCGCCGTCACGCCCGCGGCCTTCAGCACCGCCAGGTGGTAGCGCAACAGCGGCTGCCCCAACAGCGGCAGCGCCGGCTTGGGCCAGGCTTCCGTCAGCGGACGCAGCCGCGTGCCCAGCCCCGCGCAGAGGACCATCGCCTTCATCGTCGCCTCCCCTCCCCCGGTGCCCGACTCAGGCGGCCAGCTCCGGAACGTACTTCGCCACCAGCGCCTGCAACCGCGCGAGCTCCGGACGGTGCCGGAACGCCTCGCGCACGTAGCGCAGCGACGCCGGGATGGACACCAGGAAGCCCGGGTTGCCCTTCACGCGATGGATGAACTCGAAGCGCCCCGCGTCCTTCAGCTTGCGCTGCACGGTGAGCAGGTCGAAGAAGGCCTTGAACGCCACCGGGTCGATGCGCTCGCCCGTCTCCTGCTGGAACGTGGCGATGTAGCGCTCCAGCATCGCGTCCACGAACGCGCGGTCCAGCTCCACGTAGCTGTCGCGGAGCAGCGCCACCAGGTCGTACTGGCGTGGCCCCTGGAGCGCGTCCTGGAAGTCGATGACCACCAGCTCGCCCTCCTTCACCATGATGTTGCGGCTCTGGTAGTCGCGGTGCGTGAAGCCTCTGGGCGCGGCGGCCAGCTGCTTCGCGATGTCGCGGAAGATGGTGTCCAGCTCGGCGCGCTCGGCGTCCGTGGGCTTCTTGCCGCTCCACGCCTCCAGGCCCCACTCGCGGAAGTGGTGCAGCTCCCAGTCGTACAGGTCCTCGTCGAACGCGCGCGTGAAGGCCAGGCAGTCCGGGTCCTGGTGCTTCTCCGCCTGGGCGCGCAGCTTCGCCAGCAGGTCCACCGCGCGGGTGTAGAGCGCCTCGCGGTGCTTGCCGCCCTCCAGCGCGGATTCGAAGGTGATGTCGCTCAGGTCCTCGAGCACCATCATCCCCGCGGGCTCGTCGTAGCGCAGGATGCGCGGCACGCGCACGCCCAGCTTCTCCAGGTAGCGGTGCACGTTGACGAAGGGCAGTTCCTTGGGCGGCTCACCCTTGGTGGCCTCCTCGCTCTTCTTCGTCGCGTCCAGCGGCATCTGCATCACCACCCAGCTCTCCGGGGGGACGCCGACGCGATAGTACGAGCGGTTGCTCGCGTCTCCCTTCAGCTTCTTGATGGGAGCCTGGGGAACGGGACGGCCAATGGCCTGTCCCACCTGGTCGCGCAGGGCGGCCTCGAGTTCCATATCGACGGGGTTCTCCAAATGGGGGTCTTCGAGAGGAAGATGGCCCGCGAGTATGGGAGGGGCGACTTTCCGCGTCAAAGGCCGGACGCGGCGGATGCCCCCTGGCCGCCCGGCCTGTCACGTACGCGACGGCCCTCCCCTGGGGTCCGTCGCGGCGCGTCGGAAGGCCGGCCGCCCCCAGACGGAGCAGGCCCGGACAGCGGCCTACCCCCGGGGACGGTGGGAGGAGCACAGCGGGGAAGGCCCCCGGGGAGCACACTGTTGCTCCCCGACGGGGGAGATGGTCTCCCGCTGTCGACCGGGCCGCGCGGGCGGCATATAAGACGCGCCGCGAACCCCCCTTTTTCTGGAAGCCGCGATGGACATCCACGACAACATCCTCACCGCGATTGGCAACACGCCGCTCGTCAAGCTCAACAAGCTCGTCGGTCCCAACGACGCGACGGTGCTCGTGAAGTGCGAGTTCATGAACCCCGGCGCGTCCATCAAGGACCGCATGGCGCTGTACATCATCGAGAAGGCCGAGCGGGAGGGGAAGCTCAAGCCCGGCGGCACCATCGTGGAGAACACGTCCGGCAACACCGGCATGGGCGTGGCGCTGGCGGCGGCGGTGAAGGGCTACAAGTGCATCTTCACCATGCCGGACAAGATGTCCCTGGAGAAGATCAACCGCCTGAAGGCGCTGGGCGCGCAGGTGGTGGTGACGCCGACGAACGTGCCGGCCGAGGACCCGCGCAGCTATTACGAGACGGCCAAGCGCCTGCACCGCGAGACGCCGGGCGCGTTCATGCTGAACCAGTACCACAACCCCGACAACATCGAGGCGCACTACTCCCTCACCGGCCCGGAGATCTTCGAGCAGACGGGCGGCAAGGTGGACTACTTCGTCTCCGGCCTGGGCACGGGCGGGACGATGAGCGGCGCCGGCAAGTTCCTCAAGGAGAAGATCCCCGGCCTGAAGAACGTGGGCGTGGACCCCGAGGGCTCCGTCTACGAGGGCTACTTCAAGACGGGCAAGCTGACCGAGCCGCACGTCTACAAGGTGGAGGGCATCGGCGAGGACATGCTGTGCGGCGCCATGGACTTCAAGGTCGTGGACGACGTGCGCCAGGTCGATGACCGCCAGTGCTTCACCGCCGCCCGCCGCCTGGCGCGCGAGGAGGGCATCTTCGCGGGTGGCTCCTCCGGCGCCGCGGTGCACGTGGCCGTGCAGCTGGCGAAGGAAGTGGGCAAGGGGAAGACCATCGTCGTGGTGCTGCCCGACTCCGGCAGCAGCTACATCAGCAAGTTCCACTCGGACGAGTGGATGCGCGACAACGGCTTCGCCGAGGACAAGGGCACGGGCACCGTGCGCGACATCCTGGGCAGCAAGCAGCGCGACGTGAAGACGGCGCGCAAGGGCGACCGGGTGGACCAGGTCGTGGAGACGATGCGCGGCCATGGCATCAGCCAGATGCCGGTCGTGACCGAGGACGGCCGCGCGGTGGGCATGGTGCACGAGTACGACCTGCTCAACGCGCTGGTCGCCGGGAAGGTGAAGTTCGCCGACAGCATCGACGCCATCGTCGCCCCGCTGCAGGGCGCGCTGTCGCTGGACACGAGCATCGCGCGGCTGCGCGAGGTGTTCGCGCAGGACAACGTGGCCGTCGTGAAGGACGGCGAGAAGGTCGTCGCCATCGTCACGAAGATCGACCTCATCGACTTCCTGCACCGCACCGCGGCCTGACGCCGCGCCTCCGGGCACGGACGTCGCGCACAAGCAGGGCCTCCCGCCATCACGGTGGGAGGCCCTTCTTGCTTCCAGGGAGGACTCGTCAGCCGTTGCCGAGGCCGTTGTCTTCAGGTGGCTCGGGCTTGCGCTTCTTGAACTGTCGCTCGGGCGACTCCCCATCATCATCCTCCTCGCCGTCGGGCAGGTTCCACCGCAGGGCCAGGGGCGCGTAGCGACACGTCAGGTGCCTGCCCGCGAGCTGGTCCAGCGCCGTCAGCGGGCGACGACAGTCCGAGCAGCGCTCCTCCTTCCGCTTCCGCTCGCGATGGGCGTAGACGGACTTCTGGCGGAGCACCTCGACGATGACGCCGTTGTGGTCGCTGTAGGCGTAGGCCTTGCCCTCGAGCTCGGTGAACTTGTCCGTCAGCCCGTGGAAGACAAATGCCGGGTTCGCCTTGGAGTCGTCCTCGTCGAACCCGAACACCTTGCCGTCGCGGACCACCGCCGTCATGTGCGGCGTGCACGCGATGTCGAAGTGCGTCTTGAAGGTGCTGTTCGTGCCGGAGATGCTGAACACGTTGTGCCCGCCGAAGCCGACGAGCTCCTGCTTGTCGTCGAGCACGCTCGACACCCAGTCCTCACCTCCGAGCTGGTTCTTGAGGGTGCTCTTGACGAAGTCGCTCGTGGGTTGATTGGTGTCGCCCATCACCAGGTCGAGCTTCTCCTTCGTGGTGACGTTCTTGGCGTTGTTCGCCAGATACTTGATGACCCGCGTGCTGTCCTTGCAGATGGCATTGGGCGTGTGCACGAACGCCATCAACCAGCCCATGACCCGCAGGATGACGCAGCGGGCCTGCTCGTCCTTGTTGTCGTTGGACGTGAGCGTGTACGGGAACATCTCGATGTCGCTGTCGCGGAGGTTCAGGTCCTCGCGCAAGAGGACGGTGAAGCGGTGGCGTGAGTCCCCCGTGGGGTTCATCCCCGTGACGACCCGATAGCCCCCCACGGAGCTGACGCCCAGGTCCTTGAGCAGGTCCGTCGTGAAGGCCTCGCCCAACACGATGATGTCCGGCAGGCGCACGCTGGGGAGCTCGCCCCTGGAGCGCGTCCTGTTCATCACGCTCTTCGTGATGGTGTCGATGACGCCCTTCATGAAGCTCAGGAGCAGCGCCTTGCCCTCACCGGGCTCCTTGCGCTCCTTGTCGTAGCGGGACGAGAGGGCCTTCGACTCGACCTGGGTCGCGAACTGGATGGTCGACGAGGGGAAGGTCATCTTCTTCGCGACCAGGTCGTAGACGGGCGTCTGGAAGGTCAGCGTCTGGTTGTTGTCCAGGGGGTAGATCTCCCCCACGTTGGACTGCGCCCCGTGCTTGAACGAGTTGCCCATGAGCGCCGTCCCCAGGGAGTCCTCCTTCTTTCCGGTGGATTCCAGCGACTGGTAGACGATGATCATGTCGTGCTCCCCCCAAGGCCCGTGGCAGGCCAGACCGCGTGAGCCTAGCCGGGCGGTGTCCGCGCGGAAAGGCTGGGGCCGGTCGGGTCATTCATGTCCGAAAACCGCGAGCGTGCGGAGCACGCGGGTGACACTGTCCGAGGCATGGACCTGCTCGACACAGACGCCTGCTACCGCGCGCTCCAGTCGCGGGATGCCCGCTTCGACGGCCGACTCTTCGTCGGGGTGACGTCCACGGGCATCTACTGCCGCCCTGTCTGCCCGGCCCGCACGCCGAGGAAGGAGAACTGCCGGTTCCACGCGTCGGCCGCCGCCGCGCAGGAGGAGGGCTTCCGGCCGTGCCTGCGCTGCCGCCCGGAGACGGCGCCGGACCTGGCCTCGTGGCGGGGCACGTCCAACACCGTGTCGCGCGCGCTCGCGCTCATCGCGGAGGGCGCGCTGGACGGCGGCGAGGCGGGCGTGGACGCGCTGGCGGAGCGGCTGGGCGTGGGAGACCGGCAGCTGCGCCGCCTGTTCAAGCAGCACCTGGGCGCGACGCCGGTGGCCGTGGCGCAGACGCGGCGCGTGCTCTTCGCCAAGCAGCTCATCCAGGAGACGCACATGCCGCTGTCCCAGGTGGCACTGGCCTCGGGCTTCGGCAGCATCCGCCGCTTCAACGAGACCTTCCAGGCGCTCTACCAGCGGGCGCCGGGCGCGCTGCGCCGCAAGAGCATGACCGAGCAGCCCGCGGACGCGGGCGTGACGCTGCGGCTGCGCTACCGGCCCCCGTATGACTGGGCCGCGATGCTCGCCTATCTCTCCGCGCGCGCCATCGAGGGCGTGGAGCGCGTGCACGGCGCAAGCTACCAGCGCACCGTGTCCCAGGACGGCGCCTTGGGGACGGTGGAGGTATCCCACGAGCCGGGGCGCAACAACCTGGTGGTGTGCATCCGCTTCGCGCGCGTGCAATCGCTGCCGGCCATCGTCGCGCGCGTGCGGCGCGTGTTCGACGTGGGCGCGGACATCGAGGCGATTGGCGAGCACCTGTCGAAGGACCCGTTCCTCGCGGGCCTCGTGGCGCAGCGGCCCGGCCTGCGGGCTCCGGGCGCCTGGGACGGGTTCGAGCTGGCGGTGCGCGCCATCCTCGGACAACAGGTCTCGGTGGAGGCGGCGCGCGGGCTCGCGGGGCGACTGGTGGCGCTGTGCTGTGAGGGGCCCGTGGAGGGGTTGCCCTCGGGGCTGACGCGGGTGTTCCCGTCACCGGAGCGCGTGGCCCACGCGGACCTGGGCGCGCTGGGCATGCCGTCCGCGCGCAAGGCGGCCCTCAAGGCCATGGCCGAGGCGGCGCTGGCGGACCCGCTGTTGTTCCAGCCGTTCGGCACCGTCGAGGAGGGCATCGCGCGGCTGCGCTCCATCCGCGGCGTGGGCGAGTGGACCGCGCAGTACATCGCCCTGCGCGCGCTGCGCGAGACGGACGCGTTCCCCGCGAGCGACGTGGCGCTCCTGAGGAGCGCGGCCACGGACGAAGGCGCGCGACCCACGCCCGAGGCGCTGCTGCGACGCGCGGAGCCCTGGCGGCCCTGGCGGGCCTACGCCGCGCAACACCTGTGGGCCGCGGATCCGGGTCCGCGCCCTCGCCTTCCGGAGGTGCGCCATGGCTGAGACGACGGCACGATTCCTCATCGACAGGACGGACACGCCCATCGGCGAGCTGGTCATCATCGCGGACCGCGAGGGCCACCTGCGCGCCGTGGACTGGACGGAGCACGAGGCGCGCATGCTCCAGTTGCTGCGCCTGCACTACGGCGAGAAGGGGTATACGCTGGAGGCGGCGAGCGATCCGGGCGGGCTCACCGCCACGATGCGCGCGTACTTCTCCGGCAAGCTCGACGTCATCGACACGCTGCCCGTGAGGACCGCGGGCACCGACTTCCAGCGCGAGGTGTGGGCCGCGCTGCGCTCGATTCCGTGTGGGAGCACTGTCTCCTACTCGGAGCTCGCGCGCAGAATCGGTCGGCCCGCGGCGGTGCGCGCGGTGGGACTGGCCAATGGAGCGAACCCCGTGGGCATCGTCGTGCCGTGTCATCGCGTGGTGGGCGCCAATGGCTCGCTCACGGGTTATGGAGGTGGCATCCAGCGCAAGCGCTGGTTACTCAGCCACGAGTCCAGGGCCCTGCCCCTCTTGAAATCCTGACGTCGACGCGGGCCCACTCCCCCACACCCCTCGAGGACCACCCCATGCCTGTCGCGCCTCCCGATTCGATTCGAGCCTTCCGCCAGCTGCACGAGGCGGGGCTGTTGTTGCTGGTCAACGCCTGGGACGCGGGCAGCGCGCGCGTCATGGAGAGCCTGGGAGCCAAGGCGCTCGCCACCACGAGCGCGGGGGTGGCGTGGGCCCAGGGGTACCCGGACGGAGACGCGCTGCCGGTGAGCCGGTTGCTCGACACCGTGGCCTCCATCGCGCGCGTGGTGAAGGTGCCGCTGACAGTGGACATGGAGGGCGGTTACTCGGACGACCCGAAGGCGGTGGGTGAGGTGGCGCTCGGCGTGCTCGACGTGGGGGGCGTGGGCATCAACCTGGAGGACGGCTCCGGGAGCGCGGACCTCTTGTGCGCGAAGATTGAAGCGGTGAAGCGCGCGGTGGCCGGGCGCGGGCTGGACCTGTTCATCAACGCGCGCACGGATGTGTTCCTGAAGGGCATCGGTCCGGCGGACAAGCGCGTGGAGGAGACGCTGTCGCGGGCGCGGCGCTACAAGGCGGCGGGCGCGGACGGGCTCTTCGTGCCGGGCTTGAAGACGCCCGCGGAGATCAAGGTCGTGACGTCCGAGGCCGGGCTGCCGGTGAACCTCATGGCGATGGCGGGGCTGCCCGCCGCGTCGGAGCTCGCCACGCTCGGCGTGCGCCGCGTCAGCGCCGGCGCCGGCATGGCCCAGTCCATCCTCGGCCGTGTGGCCGCGCTCACCACGGAGTTCCTGCGAGACGGCGCCGCCGCCCCCGCGCCGGAGGCGGGCATCTCCTACCCGGTGCTCAACAAGCTGATGGCGGAGCGCTGACCGGCCCCCGCGAAGGGCATCGCCCGTCTCCCTCCATCGCGCGCGGCGGCCGGTGCGCGACGCGTTGAGGTGCGAGACCTCGGCACGACCCGACGCGCGAGGGGCTGCCCCCGGGCTCGCGTCTCATTGCCCCGGGGACCTGCCCGGGTCACGACAAGCGGGTGGCCGGGTGGGAGCCCCGGCTCGCGATGCGCCAAGGCGCGAAGCCTCGGAGCGACCTGATGCGCGAGAGGACGGCCGCACGGGCTCGCGAACCCTCGCCCCGAGGCGCCCTACTTCGCCGCGCTCCCATCGGGCCGCCGGGCGAACAGCGCGTTGGCGACCTCCGTCATCACCACCTCGCCGTGCTGGTTGCGCACCTCGAAGCGGAACTTGATGGCACCCCGGTCCGCCTTGCTGCGCGACGGCGTGGTGGAGAGCACCTCGAAGCGCGCGGTGAGCGCATCACCGGGACGCACGGGCTTGAGCCAGCGCAGCTCGTCCAGGCCCGGTGAACCCAGGCTCGCGGTCTTGCTCAACAGGTGCTCCACCGCCAGCTTGTGGCAGATGGACGCGGTGTGCCATCCGCTCGCGATGAGTCCTCCGAAGATGCCCTCGCGCCCGCCCTCGTCGCTCAGGTGGAAGGGCTGCGGGTCGAACTGCTTCGCGAAGGCGATGATCTCCTCGCGGGAGACCACGTAGGGGCCGGCCTCACTCGCCTCGCCGGGTTGGAAGTCATCGAAGTAGCGCATGACCTCTTCCATAGGCCGCTCGACGTGCCTCGGCAACGCCTTGCGCCCCCTCCCCGCCCACCACACCGATTGCTCGATTTCCTCATTAAGTGCGCTTCATGACAGACTGGCGGAGCCTCATCCCGACATCACCAAGGAGACACGGATGTTCGCGAAGCTCGAGCGCCAGCGGTCCCTGTTCATGTTGCTGTGCACCCTGCTCGTGGTGGGGCTCGCCGCCCTGTCCACGGGGGAAACGCCCGCCGCGCTCGCTCAGGACGCGGGCGAGACGACCTGTGAGGAGACGGTGAGCCTGCCGCCCTCGGACATGACGCTCGCCACCAGCGAGCACTCCAATGCGGCCTGTCGCCCCACGTGCGTGGGCCCGTGCTGGTTCTGTCTGCTGGGTGTCTGTGAAAACCGCTGCATGTAGCCCGGGCTTGACTCGTCCGATGTTTCGGCGCGACGCGCTCTGCCGGCTCACGCGCGAGCGCCCGTGGACAACCGCGGTGGGGCTCACATGAGCAGCCTCTCGCCCCTCCAGTGCAACAGGAGGAGCACCGCCGAGGAGTGAGAGGGCGCGGGCCATTCGAAGCCCGCGCCCCTTTAAGGACGGGGAAGCAAGACCTCGCCCGCCACCTCGAGCGCCGGCTGCTGGCCGAGCACCCCGACACCGTCGTCATCAACCGGTGTCCGAAATGCGGCGCCCTCGCCAGGCCCCCACCGCCCGACAATGCCGCGCCTGTCCCCACACCTGGCGCGAGACGAGTCACTGACCCAGGCGCATATCGTTCACCGGAACCCGGGTAGGACACGGAGAGAACCCATCTCTCCGAGATTACCTGTCGCGTAGGGCGCTAGACTTCGGGCCCTATCTCGCCAGGAGGAATCGAATGGGTGTCAGGACATGGCTGGCCGCGCTGGGCGTCACCTTCGCGGGGCTGGGCTGTGGCTCGGATGGAGCGCGCGGCGCCGAGGGACTCCAGGGGCCGCAGGGGCCTCAAGGTCCCCAGGGGCCGAGTGGCACCGGCTGGGAGGTGGGCGAGGGGCTGGCGTTGGAAGGCAACGTCCTGCGAGTGCGCTACGACGGCGCCAACGCGCCGGTGCCGACCAGCGACCCGAGGCTCACCGACGCGCGAGCGCCCCTGGCGGGCAGCGCGCACTACGTGCAGAACACCACCGCCGCGCAGACGGGCTCCTTCGCGCTCACGGGCTCAGGCACCACCCACGGCCAGCTGTCGACGCGCTCGGACCTGCTCGTCGACGCGGCCTCCACCGTCGAGTCGCCGAGTCCGCTGCTCAGGGTGCTGAACACCACCTCGGCGGGCGCGAGCTGGAAGCAGTTCCCGGTCTTCACCGTGGACTCGGCGGGAGGCCTGGTGGCGAGCGGCGAGGTGGACAAGGGGCTGCTCCCGGTGTCGGGCGCGGGCACCCGCCTGATGTGGGCGCCGGGCCTCGCGGCGTTCCGCGCGGGCTACACGGAGACGCAGTGGGACGACGGCAGCGTCGGCAACTTCTCCTGGGCGGGTGGCTATCGCTCGCTGGCCAAGGGGGCCGCGTCGTTCGCCATGGGGAAGGACAACGTGGCGCGCGGTGACAGCTCCATCGCGCTGGGCGCAGGGAACACCACCAGCGAGGTGGGCACCATCGCGATGGGGAGCGGCAACAACGTCACCGGCCTCTCCGCCATCGGGCTCGGCACCGGGAACACGGTCTCGGGCCGCGGCGCGCTGGCGATCGGCGCGAGCGTCCAGGCCACCGGCAACTACAGCTTCGCGCTCGGACAGGACGTGTCGACGAACGGGAAGACGGGCGCGTTCATCTGGGGAGACCGCTCCGGCGTGAGCACGGCCAGCATCGTCAACGACAACCAGTTCATGGTCCGCGCCGCGGGCGGTGTCATGTTCTACACGAGCGCCAACCTGGGCTCGCGCTGCGAGCTGCGCACGAACTCCGCGGGGTGGGAGTGCTCGTCGGACCGGAACCTGAAGGAGGACTTCCGCCAGGTCGACGGCGAGGCGCTGCTGACGAAGGTCGCCAGGCTGCCCATCTCCACCTGGCGCTTCAAGGGCGAGGCGAACGAGGTGCGTCACCTGGGGCCGGTGGCGCAGGACTTCCACGCGGCGTTCGGCCTGGGCGCGGGGGACAAGACCATCGGCCAGCTGGACATGGACGGCGTCAACCTGGCCGCCATCCAGGCGCTGGAGGTCCGCACGCGCGAGCTGCGAGAGAAGACCGCGGAGGTCGATGCGCTCAAGAGCGAGCTCGCCGAGCTCAAGCGCGGCCTGTCCCGACTGGAAGCCGCCATCCAGGCGAAGGACTCGCGGCACTGATGAGGTGAAGGCTCGCCACGGCGCACGTCCGCCGTGGCGAGGACTCAGGCGCTACGGGACCTCCTCCGCGCTGAGCACGGGCGGCTCGGGCGCATCGGCCACGTCCTCCAGCCGGTCCGCGGGAGGCAGCGGAGGCCGGGCCCGCAGGCTCTCCGGCATGCGGGCCGGGTCGTCGACGGGACCGGGCACTGTCTCCATCGCTTCGAGCTTCGTCGTCGTCATCCACGTCGTCGGCAGCGTCTTCGTGAGCGTGAGGGTGTCGCGCACGGTGCCCGTGGAGGTGATGAGCCGCGCCGTCAATGTGCCGCCATCCACGATGACATCCATGAAGCCGTACACCTGGTTGTCGCGCAGCGCCGTCCACGAGGGCTGGCTGCTCGGGAAGGAGCGCAGCGTCGCGCCGCCGCTGCCGACCACGACGTAGGGGATTCCGCGCGTGCCCGACGGCGCCACCGCGTCGCCCTTCATCGGCTTGCTGCGCTCGTAGTTGTGGTCATGCCCCGTGAGCACCAGGTCCACGCCGTGCTTCTCGAACATCGGCGCGTAGGCGCGGCGCACGGTGAGCTGGGAGCCATGCTCGCCGCTGGACCAGGCCGGGTGGTGGAAGAAGACGACCTTCCACGGAAGCTTGCTCGCCGCCAGGTCCTGCTCGGCCCACGCCTGCTGCGCGGACGCCGAGCACCGGTCCGAGGACGCCATGCCGATGGCGCAGTTGGAGTCGAGCGCCACGAAGTGCACGTTGCCCCAGTCGAACGAGTAGTAGCGCTCGCTCTTGGCGGGGTTGTTCGCCGGCAGGTAGAAGTTGTCGAGGTAGGGCTGGCCCTGGCTCGTCACGTACTCGTGATTGCCCAGCACGGGGAACACCGGCACCTCGCGCAGCAGCGTCGCCATGGGCTTGAACATCCGGTCCTGGAACTCCTGGTCCGTGCCGGAGGAGTAGGCGTTGTCCCCCAGGGCGACGAGGAACTCCCCGCGCCACTCGGGCTTGTTCATCACCGCCATCACCTTCGACTGCGCGGAGCCGCCCGTGCCGAAGTCCCCCATCGCCGTGAAGCGCACGCGCGGCGTCCCCGGAGCCGACGCCGTGCGGAACGTCCGCAGCCCCGTGACGGAGCCGCACGCCTCCACGCTGTACCCATAGGACTGTCCCGGCTGCAGCCCCTCCAGCTTCACCGCGTGACGCCAGCCCGCGACGGTGGCCGTCGCCGTGCGCGCCAGCAGCGAGCCGTCGCCGAAGCGTATGAAGGGCGTACACGACACACCCGAGCGGAACGCGATGATGGCGCTCGTGGGCCCCACGCTCTGGAGGTACGGCAGGCGCGGCAGCACGGGCCCCGAGTCCGCCGTGGGCGCGGGCGGCACCGTGCGCTCACCACACGCTCGCGCCTCGGTGATGGAGGCCCAGTCGTTCACCGTGTTCCCGTTCACGGTGACGCGCACGTAGCGCGCCTGACGCGCGCTGAACGCATACGTCTGCGCCTTCGTGTTCAGCGCACTGTCTCCCGCGAGGGCCTGGGTGAAGCTCACGCCGTCCACGGACGTGGAGAGGACGAAGTGGTTCTGTCGTTCGTTGCCGCGGTGCCACGCCACGGTGACGCCCGCCACGGACTGCGGCGAGCCCAGGTCCATCGTGAGGAACGCGCCCACGCCCGGCCCGCTCCAGCGCGTCGACACATCATCGTCCTGCGAGTTCGCGGCGACGCTGCCCTCACCGTCATCGCCACTCGCCGTCGCCAGCTGCGTGGTGAGGATGCGGCAGTCGGGCGCCGTCAGCGGAGTCCCGGCGACGTCGGAGGCCTCGGGAGCGGGCGTCTCGACGGGGGCGGACTTGTCGGGAGAAGAGAGGGGCTCGTCACAGCCGGAGGCGGCCGAGCACAGCACGCCCAGCAGGCAAGCGGAGAGAATCGGTCGGTTGCTCATGGTCGGCCCCCAATCGACCCGCACCGCTGAACATTCCGACACCCGACAGTCGCGCATCCTCCCAGGCGGCTGGGCAGCCGAGCGCGAGCCGCGGCCGTCAGGGCGCGCACGGACGAAGGGCCTCCATGCGCCCCACGAAGAGGGAGCAAGGAGGCCCTGGGTCAGCGGCCTGCTGGTCGGGGACGCGGGCTACTTCGCCGCGTCGAGCGCCTGGGCCAGGTCATCGATGAGGTCCTGCGCGTCCTCGATGCCCACGGACAGGCGGATGAAGCCGTCGGCGATGCCGAGCTTCTCGCGCGTCTCCTTGGGCACGGAGGCGTGGGTCATGATGGCCGGGTGCTCGATGAGGGACTCGACGCCGCCGAGCGACTCCGCGCACGCGAAGACCTTCACCGTCTTGAGGAAGGTGCGCGCCGACTCCAGGCCGCCGTGGATGTCGAACGTCAGCATGCCGCCGAAGCCCTTCATCTGCTGCTTGGCGAGCGCGTGCTGCGGGTGCGTCTCCAGGCCCGGGTAGGTGACCTTCTTCACCTTCGGGTGCGTGGCCAGGTACTGGGCCACCTTCATCGCGTTGTGCGCGTGGCGGTCCATGCGGACGTGGAGCGTCTTCACGCCGCGCAGCACGAGGAAGCTGTCGAACGCGCCGGACACGCCGCCCACCGCGTTCTGGAGGAAGTACATCCGCTCGGCGACGTCATCGCGGCTGGTGCAGACGAAGCCGCCCACCACGTCGCTGTGGCCGTTGAGGTACTTGGTGGTGGAGTGCGCCACCACGTCGAAGCCGAGGTCCAGCGGGCGCTGGAAGTACGGCGTCATGAACGTGTTGTCGGCGACGGCGAGGATGTTGTGCTTCTTGGCGACCTGGGCGATGGCGGCCAGGTCGATGAGCTTGAGCATCGGGTTGGTGGGCGTCTCCACCCACACCATCTTCGTCTTCGAGGTAATCGCCTTCTCGAAGGCGCCCGGCTGGGACAGGTCGACGAAGGAGAAGTTCAAGCCGCAGCGCTTGTAGACCTTGTCGAACAGGCGGAAGGTGCCGCCGTACACGTCGTCGGAGACGATGACATGGTCACCGTGATCCAACATGTGCATCAGCATGTCGGTGCCCGCGAGGCCGGAGGCGAAGGCGGCGCCGTACTTCGCGCCCTCGAGCGCGGCCAGGCAGTCCTGGAGCGCCTTGCGGGTGGGGTTCTGCGTACGGCTGTACTCGTAGCCCTTGTGTTCCCCCGGCCCGTCCTGGACGTAGGTGGAGGTCAGGTAGACGGGGGTCATGATGGCGCCCGTCGTGGGGTCCGGCTCCTGGCCGGCATGAATGGCGAGGGTGTCGAAGCGCATGGCGGGGGGACTAACACAGGCCCCCGGGCCGTGCATCAGCACCTCCGCATTACTCGAACTTCCCGTGCCGCCCGGCCCCCTTCGCGAAGCGGGTGGCCCCTGGGACGGACTCGGACTCCAGCACCTTGACGCCCCGGAGGAACTCCTGACGCAGTGCTTCTTCCAGGGAGAGGCCTCCCTGGGCGTAGGCCGAGGCGCGGTCCGCGTTCATGCAGGCCTGGGGGAAGGCGGCCACCTCCCGGGCGAGCGCCTCGGCGGCCTTACGGGCCTGGCCCTTGGGGACGACGCGGTTGACCAGCCCCATGCCCAGCGCCTCCTGGGCGGACACGGGGCGGCCGGTGAGGATGAGGTCCAGGGCCCGGGACAACCCGATGAGCCGGGGCAGGCGCACGGTGCCGCCGTCGATGAGCGGCACGCCCCAGCGCCGGCAGAAGACGCCGAGCACCGCGTCCTCCTCGACGACGCGCAAATCGCACCACAGCGCGAGCTCCAGGCCCCCGGCGACGGCGTGGCCGCTGATGGCCGCGATGACGGGCTTGCCCAGCACCATGCGCGAGGGGCCCATGGGGCCGTCGCCGTCCATCTGGAGGCGCGGCATGCGGCCTTCGGAGACGGCCTTGAGGTCCGCGCCCGCGCAGAAGGTGCCTCCGTCGCCGTGGAGGACGCCGACGCGCGACTCCGTGTCCGCGTCGAACGCGCGGAAGGCGTCCGCGAGGAGCTGCGCGGTGGCACCGTCCACGGCGTTGCGCACCTCGGGACGGTGGAGGACGACGGTGGTGACGGGGCCGTTCTTCTCGGTGCGCACGCTCATGGCGCGGAGTCTTCTCCGCGCGCTGCCGCACCGCAATCACCTCGGCGCGCGGACGCCCCTGTGCTCGGCGAGGACACCTTGCGGCGAGGGTGATGGCGCAACCGCATGCTCACGGCCACAAGGCTTCTGCCTTCGCTGCCGCACCACAATCACCTCGGCGCGTGCGCGTCCTCCCCTGCCCTGTCCGAGGACGCCTCGCGGATGAGCCGCGCCACCGCGCGCAGGTCCTCCACGAACGCCTCGCGCTGCCGCTCCCGGGCCTCCGGGTCCGGCGCTCGCAGGATGGACGAGGGGTGCACCGTGGCCACGACCACCGGTGCCCACGCGGAGGGAATCGGCTGCCCTCGCTGCTGCGTCACGCGGAAGTCCTTGCCGAGCAGCGCCTGCGCCGCGGTGGCCCCCAGGCACACGAGGAGGTCGGGGCGGAACACCTGTATCTCCGCCTCGAGCCACGGCAGGCACGCGCGCACCTCGGTGGTGTTCGGCTTCGCGTGGATGCGGCGCTTGCCGTCCCCCGTCCACTTGAAGTGCTTCACCGTGTTGGTGACGTACACCTGCGAACGGTCGATGCCGGCCTCCTCCAGCGCCTCGTCCAGCAGCCTGCCGGACGGCCCCACGAAGGGCCTGCCCTCACGGTCCTCCTGGTCTCCAGGCTGCTCGCCCACCAGCATCACCCTGGGGCCTGGACCGGGCCTCCCCACCGGCTCGCCGAACACGGTCTGCGTCCCCGTCTTCCACAAGGGACACGCCTGACAGCCCGAAGCGGCTTCTCGGAGCTTGTCGTACGTCGGAGACTCAGGGATGAGTGGGGCCGCGGTGGTCTGGACGGAGGGACGCTTGGGCATGGCTGACCCACAAGGTATTCACGGCAACGGCGGCGACGACGCGGCACCCCAGGCGGAGGCCGGCATGTTCGCCAACCGGCTGCGCAAGGGCTCGAAGCACTTCCGCAGGTGGGCTCGCGCCCAGGGGCTGACGGCCTTCCGCGTCTATGACCGGGACATTCCCGAGTACCCCTACGCGGTCGACATCTACGGCGACTGCGTGCACGTCACCGAGTACCCACGCCGCAAGGCCCTCAAGTCCGGCACCGCGCAGACGCAGCGCGAGGAGGTCCTCGCCGCGGTGACCCAGGTGCTCGAGACGCCCGCCGAGCGCGTCTTCGTCAAGACGCACACGCCCCAGCCCTGGGGCCGCGCGCAGTATGGCCGCGTGGGCGAGGGCAGCGGTCGGCTCGTCGTCGAGGAGCGCGGCCTGAAGTTCTGGGTCAACCTGGGCGACTACCTGGACACCGGCCTCTTCATGGACCACCGCGACACCCGCCAGCGCGTGCGCGAGGAGGTCCGGGGCAAGCGCTTCCTCAACCTCTTCGCGTACACGGGCGCGTTCACCGTCTACGCCGCCGCCGGCGGCGCCGCGAGCACCGTGACGGTGGACCTGTCCAACACGTACCTCGACTGGGCCGAGGACAACCTGGACCTCAATGGCCTCGCGGACGCGCGCCACGAGCTGGTCCGCGGAGACGCCAAGGCCTGGGTCGAAGCCCAGGCCCGAGGCCCCGAGCGCTACGACCTCATCGTCTGCGACCCGCCCTCCTTCTCCACCTCGAAGAAGATGACGGGCTCGTTCAACGTGCAGCGCGACCACGTGCGCATGCTGGACGCGCTCCGGACACTGCTGTCCCCAGGAGGCGTCCTCTACTTCTCCAACAACTTCCTCGGCTTCCAACTGGACGCCAAGGCGACGCGCGGCTGGAAGTCCGTGGAGGAGCTCACGCCCGGCTCCATTCCCGAGGACTTCCAGCGCAAGGACATCCACCGCTGCTGGCGGATGGTGGCGCCCTGACGAAGCGAGGGCGCCACCCGGGGCGTCATCCCACTACAGCCAGCACGCGTTCTCGACGCAGCGCTCGCCCGCGGGGCACTCGCAGTTGGCCACGCAGGCCTGGCCACTGCCGCGGTTGACGGGCTTGCACACGCCGTCGGTGCACGCGTGGTTCTCCGGGCACTCGCAGTTGGCGCGGCAGACGTTGCTGGTGCCCGCGTCGGGAGGCGGAGGCGTGGGCGCGCGGCAGGAGCCGTTGGTGCAGACCTGACCGGAGGGGCAGTCACAGTTGGCGGAGCAGTACGTGCCCGGCCCCGCGTCGGGAGGCGGAGGCGGCGGCTGCGGAGGACGGCAGTAGCCGCTGGTGCAGACCTGACCGGAGGGGCAGTCGCAGTTGGCCATGCACGTCTGGCCCGGCTCCGGCTGCGGCGAGCGGCACTGGCCGTTGGTGCAGACCTGGCCGGAGGGACAGTCGCAGTTGGCGCGGCACTCACCGCCGTGGGGAATCGGCAGGCAGTAGCCGATCTGGCACGAGTAGTCCTCGGGGCACTGCGTGGTGGACTCGCACTGCGCCCGGCACTGGCCGTCCACGCAGTCCTTGCCGTCCGAGCAGTCGTACGCCCAGCGGCACGCGTTCGGGTCCGGAGGCCGCGGACGGCACACGCCGGAGATGCACGCCTCGTCGCCGGAGCAGTTGGAGTCCGTGGAGCAGCCGCGCACGCACTGGTTGTTGATGCAGTAGTTGCCCGCGCCGCAGTCCGCATTCATCCAGCACGCGGGGCCGGGGCCCGCGTCCGTCGCGGGACCGCCGTCGATGCCGCCGTCGGGGCGGGAACCGCCGTCGGGGCGCGACCCACCATCCGGACGAGGACCACCATCGGGAGTGCCCGCGTCGGGGCGCGGCGTGGAGGAAGGCGTGCAGAAGCCGCCCTCACAGCGACCACTGGGGCACTCGCCGTTGCGGACGCAGGGCTGGGCACAGAAGTGGTCGAGGCAGATCTGCGTGCCGGGACACTCGAGCGAGGAGGAACACCGCTGGGTGCCGGAGCCGGTGTCACGACAGATGCCGCCGATGCAGAACTGGTCACCGTCACAGTCGGCGTTGGTGGAGCAGTAGCAGACGTCCTCGTCGTCCATCCAACTGTCGTCGGGCTCGTGGATGATGCAGCCTTGGAGGAAGGCGAACAGCACGAGCAACGGCGCCAGCAGGCGCCGCAGGGGGTTGTGCCTCATGAGCGGGGACTCCGAGCTACGGGGAACCGGTCCGGCCACCGGGTGGGTTGTCCGGTTTCACCCGCGTTGGACTCCGAGGCGCTGACGGCTGATCAAAAATCTTTTTTGATCGTCCCACGCCGCCGCGGCGACCCAGGGGCACGGAGGTAGTGTGCTGACCTGGACCTTTCACATGGACGGTGGGGCGCTCCTGCAAGGGGGAACCTCGCGGCGGGTCCCGGAGGGAGAGCGTCCAGTGATTCTCCGTGATGCCCAGGCACTGGCGACCGCCGCCTCGCCCGAGGAGCGCCCTGGGCCGGGTCCGGCCATACCTCCCACGTCGGATGAGCCGCAGCTGCGGCTGCTCGTGAGCCGGCTGCAGGACGGGGACCTCACCGCCTTCGAGCGTCTCTATGAGATGACGAAGGTGGACGCGGCGCGCACCTTGCGGCACCTGGTGGGCAATCGCGTGGACGTGGAGGACCTGCTCCAGGAGACGTACCTGCGGCTGCTCACGGCGGTGAAGGGCTATCGGGGTGAGTCGCGCTTCCGGACGTTCTTCTATCGGGTGTGCTCGAACGTGGCGCTGTCGCATCTGCGATGGAAGCGCAGGAGGCCGGAGGACTCGGTCGCGGAGCCACCGGAGTGCGAGTCTTCGGGCGAGGACCCGGAGGCCGCGGCGCAGCGCAGGCAGGCGGCCCGGCTGGTGGAGCTGGCGCTGGAGCGGCTCAAACCCAAGAAGCGAATCGTCTTCGTGTACTACGAGCTGTGCGGAATGAGCCCGGACGAAATCGCCGAGGCCGTGGGAAGCGCTCCCAACACCGTCCGCAGCCGGCTGCACCACGCGAGATTGGAGTTCAACGAGGCCATGCAGCGACTGCTCGCCACCCGCCGCCCTGGAGGCCCGTATGGCTCACCCTGAGGCAGGGGCGCTGTGGTCGCTGGCGGCCCAAGAGCTGAGCGCCGAGGACTCCGCGCGCATCCGGGCGCACCTGTCCGAGTGCCCCGCGTGTGCCGCGCAGTGGGAGCAGGTCCGCGTCAGTCGCGCCGTGCTGCACGAGGCCCGGCAGGTGGAGCCCGTGGTGCGCTGGGACGCGGTCGGCACGGCCCTCAGGGCCAAGGTCGCCGCGAGCACGGAGGCGAAGCGCACGCGGTGGCCGTGGGCGCGGACCGACGCGACCGCGAGCACGGGGGCACAACGCTCGCGGTGGCCGTGGGCACGAACCGACGCGACCGCGAGCACGGGGGCGCAATTCACGCGGTGGCCGTGGGCACGAACCGACGCGGCCGCGAGCACGGGGGCACAACGCTCGCGGTGGCCGTGGGCACGAACCGACGCGGCCGCGAGCACCGGGGCACAGCACGCGCGATGGCCGTGGGCCCTGGCACTCGCGGGGGCCTGTGCGGTGGCGCTCGCGTTCTTCCTCGTCAGCACGTCAGCGACACGCGGAACGCCCACGAGCGAGGTGCTCGCGGGAAAGGCGGCGACGTCGGACGAGGCGCTCGCGGGACGGACGATCGAGTCCGCCGGCACGGGTAAGGAACTCGCGGGGCAGACGAGGTCGACAGACGAGGCGCTCACGGGACAGTCCGGGGCCACGGGCAACACGTTGGCGGAGCTGACGACCTCCACGGAGAGCGCGGTGGAGTCGCTCGCGATGGACGGCAACCCCGCGAGGGCCGACAGCGTTCCGGGAGCGGTGCTCAAGGAACAGGGCGGTCAGGAGCACGAGCTGCGCGCCGGGATGCGATTGCGCTCGGGGGTCGCGGTGAAGACGCCCGCGACGGCCTCCGCGATGTTGCGGCTTCCGGATGCGAGCCAGGTCCGCGTGTCCGCGGGCTCCGAGGTGGAGCTGTCGAAGGCCGAGCCGAGCGACGTGCACCTCACGGTGCATCAGGGCCGCTTGTCGGTGAAGGCCTCGCACGCCGAGCGGCGCGGCTTCCGCGTGGACGTCGCGGGCCTGCGCGTGTCCGTGGTCGGCACGGTCTTCACCGTGGAGCGCACGGCGCTGGGCGCATCCGTGGCGGTGTCCGAGGGCCGCGTGCGAGTGGAGCTGGAGGGACAGCCCACGCGCATGGTCAGCGCGGGCGAGCGCATCGAGCTGCGCTCCCATGACAAGGCGCTGAAGCAGGAGAAGTTGTCCCAACCGGACCGCGAAGCGCTGGAGGTGTTCGAGCGCCCGACGGAGTCCTCGACCCAGGATGTCGGCACCACGGTGCCCACCGCCGCGAACCCTCCCGCGCGAGCGCAGGACGTGTTGCCCGCGGTGGCCCACGCGCCGCAGGCTCCGAGCACGGTGAAGTCCGCCGTCGCGACGACGCCGGTGATGAAGGCGCAGTCGAAGAAGCTCGTGGTCGCGTCCCTCTCGCCGCCACGCGAGAGCCCCCCTGCTCCCGAGCTGCCCGGCACCGTGGCCGTGCCGCCCGACACAGAGGACACGCCCCAAGGCGAGCCTCCCGCCGTCGTGGCCACGACCCAGCCGCCGCCCTCGCCCCTCGATCCGTCACAGGACTTCGCGCCCTACCCGGCCCCATCGGTGACGGAGCGGATGACGCCGCCACGCGCGCCCGCCACTGCACCCTCGCAGCCCACGAAGGTGGCGGAGGCCACGCCACCGAAGAAGGATGACCACACCCCCAAGGCGCTCCTGTCGAAGGACGCGGACGAGCGATTCCTCGGATACGCGCGGCTCCAGCTCAGTCAGCGCAGCTGTGAGAACTACCTCGCCGGCCTGGAGGAGATCGCCGACAAGAGCCCGCGCAAGAAACACCGCGAACAGGCGCGCTACCTGCGCGCGCGCTGCTTCGAACAGCGACTCCAGGGACAGGACGCGAAGCTCGAGTACCGTCAATACCTGAAGGAGTTCCCGCGAGGCCGCTACGTACGCGAGGCGGGGGCGGCCATCCTGCCGTAGCCCCCCAAGCAGCACTTCAATGCCGGGCACGCGCGCCCGGAACAAGTGACGGCGCAGCCGGGGCGATCCATCGCCAACAAAACCAGACACCCGAGGCGCTGTACTCGCGCCCCTGTCAGACTGAAGTCAACCGCCGTCCCGCATCAGCCCTCGGTGCCGGTGCGCTGCTTCACGCGCTTCATCGGCTCGCTCGCCCGGCCTCGCTCCACCAGCACGCGCAGCACGGACTCCAGCGCGCGGATGCGCGTACCCGCCCGTCCCGGAGCCCAGCGCGGCACGTCCGGCCCCGAGAGCAGCTCCATCGCGTGCTCCACTCCGCCCGCCTTGCCCTCGAGCGCGCGCGCCGTGGCCAGCCGCACGTTCCTCGCGGGCCTGCGCGCCACCCCACCCTCCCACAGGAGGTCGAGCGCGAACGTCGTCCACACCGCCAGCTCATCCTCCGGACGAAGGAACTGCTCGAACCGCGCCAGCGCCGCGGCCCGAGTCTCGCCCGCGCGCAGCACCTCTTCCGACAGCTCCACGTGCAGCGTCGTGCTGCGGGCCAGCGGCCGCTCCGGCGCGATGATGGCCTCGAAGCGCTCTCCCGAGGCGGGGCGGCTGGCCACCACGTGCACCAGCTCGGCCGGGATGTCCGCGCCCGTCGGGTGCGCGTTGGCCTCGCCGTAGAACACCACCAGGTTCTCGAAGGCCTGCGCCAGCGAGCGCAGCTCGAACGGCGGACGCCACGGGCCGTAGTGGATTCGGCGGCGATTGGGCGAGGTCCGCGTCGCCTGACGCCCCAGTTGCGTGTCGACCATGTACTCGAACGCGCGCAGCATCGTGTCGAACTTCTCCGGCTGACCCTCGAGCAGCCCGAGGATCTCCACCACCGCCTCGATGGTGGACACACAGTGGTCCGCCGGCTCCGCGCGGATGCGGTAGTTGCTCGGACGCCGAGGCACGAAGCCGATGCGCGGCAGCCCCGCGAGCACGGGGTTGCGCGACACGACCTTCTTCGCCTGCGGCCACGTCCCGTCCACGACGATGAGCGTCTTCGGCGGACGCGCGCGCGCGGCCTCCACGGAGATGGCGTCCTCGCCCGGGAAGAGCACCGCGACGGAGTCCGGGTCCTTCGCCAGCTCCTCCAGCCGGGAGTGGCCCGTGAAGTCGACGCCCTGATGAATCTCGGAGTTGGCCAGCGCCAGGTGCGCCATGCGCGCGGTGCCGATGGCCACGCGGCGCTCACGGGGGTGCTGGAGGAAGACGACGCGGGTGCGCGTGTCCAGCCGGGGCGGCAGTTGCGAGCAGTAGCAAGCGCTCTCGGGGCGGTGGCAGCGAAGACAAAGGGAACGCACAGCCCGGCTTTACGGCACGGCCCGGAGCCGGGCAAGCACTGCCGGTGCAGGGGCCCGCCGCCAGCCAGGGCGCCAGGCGCCCCGTGGGGAAGAACCCACCCAAGCCCCCTCCAGCCGGGGTACACAGGCCCCCTGTGAACCTGCTGCTGCTCTTCGACGAGGACTTCCTGCCGGACGGCACCGCCCGGCTCACCGGCCGCCGCGCCCAGCACGCCCGGGAGGTGCTGCGCGCCGAGCCCGGTGAGTCCCTGCGCGTGGGGCGCCTGGGCGGCCTGACGGGCTCGGGCGAGGTGCTGGAGAACAGCCCCGGCGTCCTCCACCTGCGCTGTCTCTTATACCCATCTGACGCTGCCGACGAAGCTAGAA
>NZ_SRLW01000126.1:0-27598 GCF_006518215.1 Myxococcus sp. AB025B | reverse complement strand
GCGCACAGCGGGGCGGCGCTGCACCTGTTCGCCACGGGGGTGGCGCGGCGGGTGGTGAAGGCGGACGTGGCCAGCCTGTATCCGTCGTTGATGCGCGAGTACCGCATCGGGCCGAAGCGGGACAGGTTGGGGGCGTTGTTGTCGATGGTGGACCGGCTGGTGGACCAGCGGCTGGCGGCGAAGAAGCGGGCCCGGGCGGCGCCCGCGGGCTCCACGGAGCGGCACGAGAACGACGCGCTGTCGTCGGCGATGAAGATCATCGTCAACTCGGCCTATGGGTACATGGGCGCGGTGGGGTTGACGCGCTTCTCGGACGTGCACGCGGCGAACGAGGTGACGCGGCGCGGGCGCGCGGTGCTGGCGCTCCTGTGTCGGGAGCTCGCGCGGCGGGGCGTGACGTTGTTGGAGGCGGACACGGACGGCGTGTACTTCGCGGTGCCGGAGGACTGGCGCGAGGAGGACGAGCGGCGGGTGGTGGCGGAGGTGGCCGCGCTGTTGCCTCGCCGGGTGCAGCTGGAGTTCGACGGGCGCTATGCGGCGATGTTGTCGCACGAACCGAAGAACTACGCGCTGCAGTCGCATGACGGGACGCTCCACCTCAAGGGTGTGGCCTTCCGCTCCAGCCGCGCGGAGCCGTTCGGCGAGGCGTTCCTGCGCAAGGCCTTGCGGTGTCTGTTGGCGGGAGACGTGGCGGGCGTGCGGGACGTGTACGTGGACACGGTGATGGCGCTGCGCAGGCGGCGGGTGCCGACGACGGAGGTGGCGGCGCACGTGCGGCTGACGAAGGACTCCGCGCAGTACGCGGCGGTGCGTGAGCGCAGGCGCGAGCTGGCGTACGAGGCGATGCTCACCGCGGGCAGGACGTCGTGGGCGGCGGGTGAGCGCGTGCGCATCTACCGCGCGGTGGGCGGGCGCGCGGGCCTGCTGCCCGAGCCGGAGCCGGATGACGTGGAGGAGGTGTCCGCGCAGGGCGCCGAGGACCCGCGGGACTACGACGTCGAGTACTACGTGCGGCTCTTGAAGGACACCTTCGCCGCGCGCCTGGAGCGGGGCCTGACGCCGCTGGACTTCTCCACCGTGTTCGACGACCCGGGGCAGCCCTCGCTCTTCACGCCGTCACTCGTGGACTCGCGTCCCATCCTCACGGTGGTGCAGGCGCCGCCGGAGGACGAGACGCAACAGGAGTCGCTCGGCGGCTGACAGCCCGCGGTGCCGTGCTGTTCAGAAGATGTCCTCCGTCACCCGTGTCGCGTTGAATCGATGCGGGCGCTGCGTCAGACCAGGAACTCCAGGGGGATGGGATGCGGCCAGCATCGATGGAGAGGTCGCCCACGCGTGGGATGTCGCGTGCGCTGCTGACAGCGGGAGACCTCGCGGGCACCTTCGTCTTCGCCGTCGAGGGAGGGCTGACGGCGGCGCGCGCGGGCCTGGACGTGCTCGGCATCCTGGTGCTCGCCTTCGCCACCGCGCTGGGCGGAGGCATGGTGCGGGACGTGCTGCTCGGCGCGGTGCCGCCGCTGGCCCTCCAGGATTGGCGCTACGCGACGACGGCCTTCGGCGGCGGCGCGCTGGTGATGCTGCTGAGCGGCCCTTTGGGACACGTGCCCGTGACGCCGCTGCTCATCCTGGATGCGGCGGGGCTCGCGCTCTTCACGGTGACGGGCGCGGGCAAGGCCCTCTCGCTGAAGGCCACTGCGCTGGCGGCCATGCTCCTGGGCGCCATCACCGGCGCGGGCGGGGGGACGATTCGGGACGTGCTGCTCGCGCGCGTCCCCCTGGTGCTGCGCGCGGATGTCTACGCGGTGGCGGCGCTGTCGGGCGCGGGCGCGTTGCTCCTGGCGCGCAGGCTGGGCGCCTCCGCCGTGCTCGCCGCGAGCGTGGGCGCGGCCGTCTGTTTCGGATTGAGGACGCTCGCCATCCTGCTTCACTGGAAGCTTCCGGGAATCCTCCCTCCGCCCTGAGCCGCTTGTTGGCAATTCAGCGTGTATTCCCAGGCGGACGGGCTGAGCCTAGACTTCCCGTTCATGCGCGAAAAAGACACGCAGTATGTATTGGATTGGATTGCCATCCAGGAGCTGGTGGCGGAGTACGGGCAGGCCATCGACTTCGGCAAGGACACCGGGGACTGGAGCCGGTGGGCGAACGTCTTCACGCCCCAGCTCACCGCGGACTACAGCCGCTTCATGGGCGGCGAGCCCATCCACATCACCCGCGAGCAGGCCGCCGAGTACGGCCGCGTGGCGGTGAGCGCCTTCAGCCGCGTCCAGCACGCCACGGCGACGACCCTCCGCATCCACTTCAAGAACGAGACGCAGGCCCAGGTGATGGCCTACGCGGAGGTGGCCCACTACTTCACGCTCGGCGGCGTGCAGCAGGAGTGGACCATCGTCGCGCGTTACACGCATGACGTGGTGAAGACGGCCGAGGGCTGGCGCATCGAGAAGGTGCTCCTGGACCCCGTCCACTACCGGGGCAACCCCCTGGGCCTGGAGTTCGTCCAGGGCAAGAGACTGGCGTGAGCGACACCTCCGGGTGTCTGCTCTCGCACCTGGGAGGAATCGCATCATGGGTGATGAACATCCCCTGCGCATCGCGTCCGAGCTCGCGCGGGCGGGCAGGATTGACGAGGCCATCTCGTGCCTGGAAGCAGCGTTGGGGCGCACCCGCTCCATGGCGGAGCTCCCCGCCAACACCTCGCTCCTGGCGAGGACGGCGGGGCTGCTCTGTGAGGAGGCTGGGAGGCTGCCACAGGCGGTGCGCTACTACGAGGAGGCCCTTGCCGTTGCGGCGGAGCGCGAGCCGCTCCTGTTGCTTGCCCTGGCGGAGGTGCATCGGCGCTCGGGGCAGGTCGCCCGAGCCCAGGTCTGCCTGGACGAGGCCGAGGCACTGGCTCGCGGCTCCGCGGAGGTCGACGTCGCGAGGAGGGTTGCCCAGCTCGGCGAAGCGTGGGCGCGCGACGAGCGTTGAGAGAGCGAGTGGCCCCGGTCGAAGCAGCGCCTCGCCGGAAGTGAGACCGTCGCGACGTGCCCGCTGACGGACGATTCCGGTCCGTCGCCCGCGGGTCCCCGGCACCCGCGCGCCACGCGCGTGGTTTACTCCCGCCTCTGGACAGCACAGGTCGCCAAGGAGCGGGAACCGGTGAAGAAGCTCGTCAATGAGCCCAAGGCCGTCGTGAGGCAGATGCTGGAGGGATTCGTCGCGCTCGCTCCAGGACAGGTGTTGCTCGATGACGAGACGGTGGTCATCCGGAGCGACACGCCCGAGGACCCTCGACAGCGCAAGGTGTCCGTCATCTCCGGCGGCGGAAGTGGCCATGAGCCCGCTCACGCCGGCTACGTGGGCGCGGGCATGCTGGACGCGGCCGTGGCCGGTGACGTGTTCACCTCGCCCAGCACCGACGCCGTGCTCACCGCCATCCGCGCGGTGTCCGGCCCCGCGGGCTCGTTGCTCGTGGTGAAGAACTACACCGGAGACCGGCTCAACTTCGGCCTCGCCGCGGAGCTGGCCCGCGCCGAGGGCATTCCCGTGGAGGTCGTGGTGGTGGCCGATGATGTCGCCCTGCGCGACACCGTGGAGCCCTCGCGCCGTCGCGGCATCGCCGGCACCGTGCTCGTGCACAAGGTCGCGGGCGCCGCGGCCGCCGCCGGACTTCCCCTGTCGGACGTGCTCCGTGAGGCCCAGGCCGCATCGGCGGAGCTGGGCACCATGGGCGTCGCGCTCGGGCCCTGCACCGTGCCCGCGGCGGGGCGCCCCGGCTTCACCCTCGGCGACGAGGAGATCGAACTGGGCCTGGGCATCCACGGTGAGCAGGGCGTTCTGCGCGCTGAGCTCCAGTCCGCGGACGCGCTGGTGGAGACGCTGCTCGCCGCCATCGTCGAGGACCGTCGTCTGACCTCGGGCGCGCGCGTGGCGTTGCTCGTCAATGGACTCGGTGGCACGCCGCCGATGGAGCTCGCCATCGTCACGCGCCGTGCGCTGGCCGTCCTGCGCGAACGAGGCCTTCGCGTCGAGCGGGCCTGGAGCGGGACGTTCCTCTCCGCGCTGGAGATGCCCGGCTGCTCGTTGTCTCTGTTGAAGGTCGACGACACCCTGCTGACCCGGCTGGACGCGAAGACGTCCGCGCCCGCGTGGGGCGGGGAAGGGCGGCTCGCTCCGGAGCGTGCGCCCAGGCCCGTCACCGCCGCGCCCTCGGTGTCCTCGGCCCCCGCCGCGAAGCCAGCGGGGATGGAGAAGGTCCACGCGGCGGCGCTCGCGGTGGCGTCCGCTTTCGAGGCGAGCGAGTCGCGCCTGACGGAACTCGACAGCGCGGCGGGAGATGGCGACCTGGGCATCAGCCTGTCGCGCGGCGCCGCGGCCATCCGCGCGCTCCCCGAGTCCTCGTGGACGAGTCCCTCGCGAGCCCTCACCTCCATCGGTGAGGCCCTGCGCCGCGCCATCGGCGGAAGCTCCGGGCCGTTCTACGCCACCGCGCTCTTGCGCGCCGCGCGCCGCTTGTCGGAAGGGCCCGTGGATGCGCCGGCCTGGGCGGAGGCGTTCGTCCTCGCCGTCGACGCCGTGGCGAACCTCGGCGGTGCCCGGCCGGGAGACCGCACCATGCTGGATGCACTCCGTCCCGCGGCGGACACCTTCGCCCAGGCACTGAAGGCAGGGAAGTCACCCGCCGAGGCCTGGGCCGCGTGCGTGCGCGAGGCGGAGCAGGGCGCCGACGCCACCGCGCGCATGCAGCCCCGCCTGGGCCGCGCCAGCTACCTGGGGAGCCGCGCGCTCGGTGTCCCGGATGCGGGCGCCGCCGCCGTCGTCGTCTGGGTGAAGGCGCTCACGCCCTTCATCGGATGAGTGGAGGCGTGCTGCCCTTCGCCGGCGGCACCGCCGACAGGCTGTTCGCGGCCGGACGCGAGGTGGCCGCGGCCCGCTTCGGGGGCCGCCACCCGAGCGACACCCGCAGGTAGGGCGCCGGGCCCGTGGACTGGAGCATCCCCAGCTCCACCCGGTCCCGGTTCCTGTCGAGCAGCGCGTAGTCGTTCAGGAAGTCGAGCCCCAGCGAAGTGCTCAACCACAGGCTGCTGCCACCCAATCGCGTGTTCACCGTGGGGCCCGCGCGCAGCGCCGTCTCCCGCACGTAGCGGGCCGCCAGGTCCTGGCTGCCCTCGGGCAGGCGCGTGCGGAACACCTGCTGGTCGAACATGGCGCTGAGTCCCAGCTCCAGACCGTCGCCCACCTTGAGCATCGCGGTGAGCCGGGGCAGGCCCAGCTCCAGGATGTACGCGCCCTTGCGATAGGTGAAGGCCACCATGGGGATGACGGGCGTGGCGTCGAACGGGTAGAGGGCGACGAGACCGAAGGTGAGCCGCACGTCCGGGTCTCCGCCCATCAGGTAGTTCGCCATGGCGAAGCCCGCCCACGACGTATCCAGCCCCACGTCGAACGAGCTCTTGAAGTCGGTGCGCGGATTCGCGGACACGCCCGAGATGAGCATCCACCGGGGCGCCAGCGGACGAATCACCGTGAGCCCCAGGCTGAAGCGATGGAAGCGCCGGCTCAGGTCCTCCTCGGACACGTCCGCGAGCGGGCCGCGTCGCTCGAGCCCCATGAAGCGCGTCTCGTACCCGAACGAGGGCACCAGCACCGTCTTCCCCAGGAAGAGGGGAGGAAGCGGCAGGCGCAAATCCAGCTGATGTCGTTCGTCCAGTCGCCCGCCCTGCGAGCCGATGCGGGTCCCCCGCGCGACGGTGATGCCGACATAGGCCCGGTCCTCCGTCGTCTGCGCCGAACCCGCACCCGCGAAGACGAGCACGCAGGCGAGCAGCACCTGTTGGAGGGGCGCCCAGCGCACAGCCCTGGTCACTGACACATGGACCTCACCACGGTTTCCCGGCCGAGCCCCCACTATACAGGGAGTCGGCGCTCCCACGGTCGTCCAGGCAGTCCGCCGAAGACATTGTCCTCGTCACCCGGGCCGCGGACTTCTACCCTGGCTCCATGAAGCTCTTCGATACGTTGCTGCAGGAAGCCTCGTTGCATGACAAGGCCGGCTCGGCCTCCAAGCGGGCGGCGCTCAAGGCGAAGCTGACACCCACCGACACCGTCGAGCAGGTGTCGGGCGACCTGCGCATCGGCGAGGGCGAGGACCGGCGCGTGGGCGGCGGCCTCGTGGTGAAGGGCAACCTGGTGCTCGAGGACCAGGGGCGGCTGCTCGTCGCGGGCGACCTGGTCGTCGAAGGCAGCATCATCCACGAGGGCTTCGACTACTCGCTGCTCTTCGTCGGCGGCGCGCTCCAGGCGGGCAACCTGCTCGTGCACGGCGAGGTCGTCGTCCTCGGCGCCTTCAAGGTCCAGGGCGTCGCGTGGACGTACTACAGCGACTACTCGACCTACGCCGACACGCTGACGGCCCGGCTCGTCGTGGCGGATGACCGCGAGGACGCCATCGGCAAGGTGAGCGCGGAGCACCACCTCGTCGGTCACTCGAGCGAAATCGGTCCCAAGCTGAGCAAGCTGCTCCAGAAGGGTCTCGTCGATGCGGAGGGCGAGTGGTCCTACACCACGCTCGCCAAGAAGCTGCTGAAGAAGGGAGCGCTGCTGGCGTGAGGCGGGGACCGCGCCCGGTGCGCTGTCGATAAACCAGGAAACCTCCGGATTGTTCGCGCCATCCGGAGGGTGCGTGTGTCCGAGGAGCAACCCCCCACTCTTCGTCCTCCAAGGCGATGAGCCCTCCGAGGTCCAATCCATATGCACACACCCTGGGCTTTCCCCCGGGCACGGCTCGCCGTGTCCTTGCTGGTGCCGTTGCTCTTGTGGTCCTGCGCGGGTGGTGCACCGGAGGAGCAGGACGTCTCCTCGGGCGACACGCCGCGGGGCGAGGCGCCCTCTGCGCCGGGGGAGGCGAGTCCGCTCGGCACGGCCGCCGAGGCGCTGGAGACGGTGCTCGTCGCGTCGGGCGCGACGTGGCGCTACCTGGACACGGGCGTGGACCTGGGCACGGGCTGGACGGCGCCGGGCTACGCGGATGGCGCGTGGGTCTCGGGCGCGTCACCGCTGGGCTACGCGGAGACGGACCTGTCCACGACGGTCTCCTTCGGGAGCAACACGGCAAGCAAGCACATCACCACGTACTTCCGGCGCGCCTTCACGGTGACGGACGCGGCGTCGGTGCGCGAGCTGCGCCTGCGCTTGCAGCGCGACGACGGCGCCATCGTCTACCTGAATGGTGTGGAGGTGCTCCGCAGCAACCTGCCTTCGGGCACGGTGGGCTATCGCACGCTGGCGCCCGCCACCATCTCCCTGCCCGTGGAGGAGCAGACGTGGCACGCGCAGGCCCTCGACACGGCGGCGCTGCGCACGGGCACGAACGTGCTCGCGGTGGAGCTGCACCAGTCCGCGGCCAACACGTCGGATGCGCGCTTCGACCTGGAGCTGAGCGCGACGGTGGCACCCGCGCCCTCGCCCATCTCGCAGTGCTACCCGTTCGACATGCCCGCGACGAGCGTGCTGCGCGCGGCGCCGAAGAAGGTCTTCGGCTTCTATTACCCCATCTTCCCCATCTCCATCGACAACAAGGCCCCCGCCGAGGACCACTGGACCAGCTGGCTGACGCCCGAGGCGCGCGGCGGGGAGTACGCGAACATCGGCGGGCTGATGCGTGACCGGCCGCTGCCGCGAGCGCCCTGGGCCGACAGCGCGTGGCGCCAGCGCGACTTCGAGGTGGAGGTGCGCCGTGCCATCGCCGCCGGCATGGACGGTTTCCTCTACGAGCACCCATACCGCGTCTCATCCGACACGCGGAACAACCAGTTGACCACGATGCTCGCCGCCGCGGCGGCCGTGGACCCGGAGTTCCGCATCGTCCTCAGCCCCGACTTCCCCACCGAGGCCACGGGCACCACGGACGGCCTGGTGTCGATGATTGCCTCCGTCGCCAACCACCCCTCCGTGCACAGGCTCGACGGCGCTGTCGTGCTGGCCAGCTTCAACCCGGAGCGCAAGTCGGTGGCCTGGTGGACGGAGGTGAAGACGCGGCTCGCGTCCCAGGGCATCCAGGTCACCTACTGGCCGCTGCTCTCGTACACGGGAGACGTGACGAAGTACGCGGAGTGGAACAACCTGGTGACGGGCTTCTCCACCTGGGGTGAGCGCACCGCGCAGTCCGGGGAGGCGATGCGCCGCTGGAGCGTGGAGTCGCACCGGCGCGGCAAGCGGTGGATGTCTCCCGTCGCGTTCGAGGACGTGCGCCACAAGCTCACCGACAGCGAGAACAGCAGCCGCGTGTACTGGGAGGCGCAGAACAGCCTGGCATTCCGCACGCAGTTCGAGAAGGCGATGGAGGGCGACGCGGACTGGGTGACGCTGCTGACGCTGACGGACTACGGCGAGTCGTGGATGACGGCGTCGCGGGAGCGCGGCTACGTCATCATGGATTGGATTGCGTACTACACCACCTGGTTCAAGACGGGGCAGCGGCCCACCATCGTCCGGGACACGCTCTACTACACGCACCGCCGGCACCGCACCGACGCGCCGTTCGATGCCACGAAGCAGACCGCGCGCGCCATGAAGCTGCGCGGCGGCGTGGCCGCATCCAACCAGGTGGAGCTGCTCGCGTTCCTCAAGGAGCCGGGCCGGCTGGTCATCACGCAAGGCACGGACGTGCGCACGCTGGACGTGACGAGCGCCGGCGTGACGGCCTTCCATGCGCCGCTCGTTCCCGGCACCACGCCCGTGTTCGAGCTCCAGCGCAACGGTGTCACGGTGCAGCGGCTCCAGAGCACCACACCCGTCGTCGCGCAAACCGTTTACCAAGACTTCATGTATCACGCGGGTGGTGGACGCTCCTGCGCGAGGCCTTGAGCGTGGACGGACGCGGGCCCGGTGTCTAGGGTCCGCGTCATGTCCGCCACGCGCTACGGCTTCATCGACACGAAGGGGGAGCTGGTCATCCCCAGTCCCCACGGTACGCCCTTCAGTTTCAATGAAGGGATGGCGCGCATGCCCGTGGGCGGCGGTTGGGCCTTCATCGATGTGAAGGGCGAGACGAAGTTGACGGTGAAGCGCGCCTTCATGGGCTTCAGCGACGGGATGGCGCTGACGGACGAGGGCTTCATCGACCCGAGCGGGAAGCTCGTGCTGCCGGTGGTGTTCAAGGCGAACTTCACGAAGTACGTCATCGCGGGGGCCACGTACGTGAACGTGGGGCGCTTCGATTCGGGGCTCGCGCCGGTGATGCGCTCCGGGGCGAAGGCCTCGGATGGCTACATCAACCCCCAGGGCGAGGTGGTGCTGGACGGCTTCGGTGGCGGACTGGCCCGGGCCTTCTCCAAGGGCAGGGCACTGGTTGGCCTCAAGAAGCCACCCAAGGGCGAGACGTCGCGCCTCATCGACCCGACAGGGACGTGCCTTGCGACCTATTCGTTCGAGTCGATGGGCTCCACGTTCATGGACGGTCTCGTGGTGGTGGTGCAGGGCACGAAGCTCGGCTTCGTGAACGAGGCGGGCGAGTGGGGGCTGGCGCCTGAAATCCCGTCGTGGGACGGCGCCCTGTCCGAGTGCTGGTTCAGCGAGGGGCTGGCCCGGATGAAGGTGAAGGGGCGCTACGGCTTCATCGACAAGAAGGGGGCCCAGGTTATCGAGCCCCGCTTCGAGGCGGTGAACGGCGGGTTCTCGGAAGGCCTGGCCGCCGTGAAGGTGGGCGGCCTGTTCGGCTACATCCACCCGGACGGGAGCTGGGCGCTGACGCCCCGCTTCGCGTCGGCCCAGCCCTTCACCCATGGACGGGCCGTCGTGCTGAACGCCGGGTGAGCGCTTGCGCGAGCCGAACTCCGGGAACGACAGCTTGCGCGGCGTGGCCACGGGGTACCAGCCGCCCGCCGGCGGACCGAGTCCCAGGAAGGTGCCCTGCAGGCCCCAGCCCCAGAGGTCGCCTGCTTCATCGAGCGCCACCGCGCAGCGGCTGCCACCCGCGGCCCAGGGGGTCGAGCGCCACGCTCTGGAATCCGCCGCCCGCCACGTCCTTGAAGCGCAGTTCCCGGGGCCGCGCGATGTCTACCGGCGGGACCAGGTTGTACGGGTTGGAGTGCCCCACGCGGAGCTGCCCGCGCGGTTGGAGCCGAGTGGGCTCGATTGCTGGAGGGAAAGGAAGCCAGGTTCCGTGGCGGCCCATCAGTCGAGGTAGACGCCGTCCGGATAGAGGTCCTCGGGCGCGGTGTCGCGGACGTCCCGCACGTAGGCCTCGAGCCAGTCGAGGAAGTGGTCGAACACGGGCCCGGGCTTCTGGCCTGTCGTCTCCCACACGAAGCGGCCGGAGTCCTGGAGGCAGGCCCAGGCCAGCGCGTCCATGCGGTTGAGCACGAGCACGGGGGCCTTCAGTCCGCCGCCGTTCGTGGCGATGCACCACTGGACCTCCCGAGGCAGTCGATGGGCGGCGGCGAAGGGGATGAGGTGCGCCGTGGTGATGGGGTGTTGGTCTCGGGTGACGCCCGCGGGGATGCGCACCAGGGACAGCGACGCCAGCACCTCATCGGGTGAGTACACGCGGAAGTCCGCGGGCAGGGCCGTCCACACGGCTTCCTCGCCGTCCTCGGCGCGGAGCACCTCGACGCGGGCGAACCCGCACAGTCGCCAGAAGTCGAGCAGCCCGGAGGGGAGGGGCGCTCCCGTGGAGGCGCTGGTTCCCAGCAACTCGGGCAGCAGGGCCAGGTCCTCCTCGGGGACGGGCGGCCCCAGGACGAGCCTTCCTCCGAAGCCCTTCGCCCATGCTTCGACATCCGCCAGCAGCCTCTGGTAGTGGACTTGTGTCTCTTCACCCATGCGCGAGCTTGTACTTCATGGGCGGGCGCCGCGTGGATGTGAACGTCGATGTGACTTTGTGTACGGTGAAGCCATGTCACGCGGACGCGGCTGGCTGTTGTGGGTGGGGGCCTTCTCCTACTGGACCTTGCAGGGACTGGCGGCCTCCAGTGAGGCGCACTCCGTGCGAGGCGTGTCCTGGACGCAGGCGCTGCTCACGGATGGCTTCGCCACGGCGCTGTGGGCGCCCGTCACCATCGCGGTGGTGCACTTCGGCCTGCGCTTCCCGTTCGACCGGCGCCTGTGGCGCTCGCGGCTCGCGCTGCATGTGGGGGGCGCGCTCGCGGTCTCGTTCTTCCGGGCGACGGTCATCTACTCGCTGGACCCGTACTTCCACTGGTACGACGCGCCGCCCGCGTACACGGCGGTGCTCGAGCATGCGCTGCTCTACAACCCGTTCATCTACCTGACGCTCCTGGGGGTGGCCCACGCCATCTACTACGCGCAGCAACTGCGGCTGCGTGACACCCAGCTCGCCCGCGCGCAGCTCCACGCGCTGGAGGCGCAGCTGCATCCGCACTTCCTCTTCAACACGCTCAACTCCATCTGCGCGCTGGTGCGCAGGGACCCGCTGGGCAGCGAGCGGATGATTGCGCGCCTCAGCGACCTGCTGCGGGAGACGCTCCAGGCGGCGGGGCGCGAGGAGGTGCCCCTGCGCGACGAGCTGCGCACGCTCCAGCTCTACCTGGACATCCAGGGCGTGCGCTTCAACGACCGGCTCCGGGTGGAGCAGGACATCTCGCGGGAGGCGCTGGGCGCGCGGGTGCCGCACCTGGTGCTGCAGCCCCTGGTGGAGAACGCCATCCAGCACGGCATCGCGCCGCGCTCGGCGCCGGGCACGGTGACGGTGACGGCCAGGCGGGAGGGGCCGGAGCTGCTGCTGGAGGTCCGCGACGACGGCGTGGGGCTGCGCGAGGGCGCGGCGGCGAAGTCCGAGCGGGGCGGCAAGGGGCTGTGGATCACCCGCGAGCGCCTGGTGCAGCTCTACGGCCCCGCGCATCGGCTGAAGCTGGAGGCTCGCGAGGAGGGTGGGGCGCGGGTGTCGCTGGCCATTCCCTTCCGGACGGAGCGTGCGGCGTGACGCAGCCCATCCGCGTGCTCATCGTCGACGACGAACCGCTCGCCCGGGCGCGGCTCAAGGAGCTGCTCTCGGAGGAGCCGGACATGGCCGTCATCGGTGAGTGTCGGGACGGCAACGAGGCCATCGACGCCATCGGCAGGCAGCGCCCGGACCTGGTGCTGCTGGACGTGCAGATGCCGGAGCCGGATGGCTTCGGGGTGCTGCGGGCGGTGTCGCGCGAGCACCCGCCGGCGGTCATCTTCGTGACGGCGCACCGGGACTTCGCGGTGCAGGCGTTCGAGGCGAACGCGCTCGACTACCTGCTCAAGCCCTTCGACCAGGAGCGCTTCCGGCGGAGCCTCTCGCGCGTGCGTGAGCGCAGGCGCACGGGGGCGACGGAGCTGGACGCGGAGCTGGTCGAGCGGCTGGAGTCGCTGTCCTCGAGACTGTCCCCCGCCCCGGAGCGGTATGCGACGCGGCTGGTGGCCAAGGTGGGCTGGCGCATGCGCTTCTTGCGCGTGGAGGACATCGACTACCTGGAGGCGGAGGGCAACTACGTCTGCGTCCACCAGGGCAAGCAGTCCTTCCTGACGCGCGAGACGATGAACGCGGTGGAGGAGAAGCTGGACCCGAGGGACTTCGTGCGCATCCACCGCTCGCTCATCGTCCGGCTGGACCGGGTGGAGGAGGTGGAGCCGCTGGCGCCCGGGGAGATGGTGCTCACCCTGCGGGACGGCACGAAGCTGACCTCCGGACGCAGCTACCGTGCCCGGCTGCAGCGGGCCCTGGACCTGCCCTCCTGAGCGTTGGTCGGGGCGGGCTCCACGGTTCGTCCCGGAAGCTCCACCGTTCATCCCATCGTCAATGCGGCCGTCGAGCAGGGAGGCGATGGTGTCTCCAACAAAGGAGACGCCGCATGCAGCGCTTCACGCCGAGCAAGTCGTGGTCCGTGGGATTCATCGCCGCCCTGTCCTCCCTGTCGATGGCGTGCGCCTCGCAGGCGCCGGAGACGGCACCGGTGGCCGAGGCGCTCGGCGCGGCGGAGGTGTCCAGCGAGGCGTTGCGCTTCCTGAGCTGCATCCCGGGCGGCGACATGTTCGCGCCTGGAGAGGTCTCGCTGCCGGACCGCTCCGAGTACCGGCTCACCTTCTCCGCGGACGGCAACACGGCCTACTACCACGTGGACTCGGCCGAGGCGCCGTTCCAGGCCATCTACGAGACGCGCAAGGTGAACGGCCACTTCACGCCGGGCCAGTTGGTGTCCTTCTCGGGGACGTGGCTGGACACGGACCCGTTCCTGTCGGTCGACGGCCAGTCGCTCTTCTTCTCGTCCACGCGGCCGGTGACGGGGACCGAGGAGCGCGCGGACTCGGACCTGTGGGTGGTGCACAAGCAGGCGGATGGGAGCTGGGGTGAGCCGCTGCACCTGGGGCCGAACGTGAACTCGGACCGGCAGGAGCTGTACGTGAGCGCCACGCAGGACGGGACGTTGTACTTCGCGAGCGGGACGTTCGACTCGGACTTCAACGTGTATCGCGCGGAGCGGCGGGGGCCGGGGTACGCACCGGCGGAGAAGCTGAGCGTGGCCGTCAACAGCCCGGATTATTGGGAGTACAACTCGCACATCTCCGCGGATGGGCGGGTGCTCATCTTCGCGTCGCTCAACCGGCCGGAGGGTTACGGGCTCGGTGACCTGTACGCGAGCGTCAACCTCAGCGGGAAGTGGACGAAGGCCATCAACCTGGGGCCGGCGGTGAACACGGAGAAGGACGAGTTCCACCCGTCGCTGAGCGTGGACGGCCGTCACCTCTACTTCGTGCGCCAGACGTGGGCCCCGTTCGTGCCGTCGGACTTCTACACGCTCGACACCCTCTGCCTGCTGTTCCAGTGACGGCGAGGCGCCCTCCGCCCGGGGGCGGCGCCCTCGCCACGCAGCAAGGCGCGGCGGGCGAGGCGTGGTGGAGCCGCGCCACGTCTCGTCCGTCCTCGCCGTGGCCGTGAGGTGGGTTTGACGATGGGGACGCCCTCCGCCCGGGGGCGGCGTTCTCGTCGGGTAGCAAGGCGGGGTGGGCGAGGAGTGGAGCAGGGCCACTCCTCGTCCGCCTTCGCTGTGTGGCTTCGGTGCACGCCGCGCCAGCGTGCCTGCGACGCGCATGCTGGCCGGGGTGTGGCTTCGTCGTCGGGCGGCGAGACGGGGCGGGGAGTGGTGCCCCTGGGTCGCCTCGGCTTCAGCCCGGGATGCCCACGACGAGCGTGACGACGTAGCCGTCCGCGACGCTGCCCGTCACGGTGGCGACCTGGGTGGAGGAGCCATCGCTGAAGACGTTGTCCGTCGCGAGGCTGACGCGCTGGAAGTTGGCGACGCTCTGCGAGTAGCCGGACGTGGCGTAGACCTCGTCGCAGGCGGCCTCGGGCAGGGCGAGCTGGGAGGTGACGAGCTTGTTCGCGGACGAGGTGGCCGAGGCCAGGTCCGGGTACACCTCGAAGTGGATGTGGGGCCAGCGGCCGCTGTAGCAGGCGGGGAAGATGCTGGTGAAGGTGACCTGGCCCTGGCTGTTGGTCTCCTGCACGCCGCGCAGGTAGTTCTCGTTCGTGATGCCCGCGCCGTAGAGGGAGTACTCCCCCGAGTTGTCACAGTGCCACAGATAGACGGCGCGGCCGGCGAGCGGGGCGCAGGCGTCGTTGACGTCGACGAGGGTGAGCGTCACCGTCGTGAGGACTCCCTCGGCGACGGTGCGGGTGTTGCCGAAGCTCGCGCGGAGGTCCGAGCGGACGATGCCCGACTGCTGGAGGACATTGGGGCCGTTCGAGCCGTCGGCGGGGTAGGGGCCGGCGGTCTCCTCGGGGATGCGCGAGCAGCCGGACGGGTCCGGTGTCGGGTCGTCATCGTCGCCGCAGCCGAGCCATGGAATGAGGCTGGCGCCGGCCATCCAGCGCAGCACCTGCCTGCGTCCCGCGCGTGCCATCAGGACGCGCAGGTCCTGCTGGAGCCCTTGATGGTGACGCGGATCCTCGTCGCTCATGTGTCCTCCCCTTGGGTCGGGCCAAGGTAGGAACCCGGTCTGAAGAAAGTCCGCGCGGGCGTGGTCCACTCAACGCCTGTCCCGACAGGTGTTGGCGACTGGTGGTTCGTGTCGCGCCGGAGCGCGGGCTTCCTGAGACCCATGAGGTTCACGGGCGTCGGCGGACCTGCTGCCCCAAGGCGCTCCGGCTCGCGGCGGCGCGCTCGGCGTACTGGCCCGGAGAGCAGCCGACCAGGGCCTTGAAGTCGCGGATGAAGTGGGACTGGTCGAAGTAGCCCAGCTGGAGCGCCAGGCTCGCCATGTCGGGCACCTGGACGCGCGCGAGCTGTTCGGCGGCCTCGTGGAGCCGGTAGCGCTTGAGGACCCACTTGGGGCTTACCCCCACCGCTTCGCTGAACCTCCGCTGGAGGTTGCGCGGCTCGAGCTTCGCCAGCGCGGCCACCTGCTCCATGCGTGTCACCGACGCGTCCGCCGCCAGTCGCTCCACCAGGTCCCGCATCCTCGCGATGGGCTCGGGCATGGGCGGCAGCCGTCGCCGCAGGAAGTCCTGCGCCAGCGTCACGCACCGGCGCACGTCCGGCTCCGCCAGGAGGGCGTCCTTCAGCGCGATGCCCTCCCTCCCGAACACCGAACGTACGCTCACCGTCCGGTCCGTGAGCTGGGACAAGGGCGCCCCCAACACCGGCTGGAACGCCGCGGGCCGGAACTTGATGCCGAACACCCGCGACTGTCCCTGAATCCTCCGGCGGAACCGGCGCGACTGCACCCCCGTGACGCGGCCCTGTCCCCGGTCGAACACCACATGCACACAGGGATGGGGGAGCGTCTCCGCCAGGAGCGGCGGCTCGCCTCGCAAGTCCCACCGCACCGTCCAGAAGTGCTGGATGAACTCCTCCAGCTCCGCGGCGGGCGCGAAGCGCTCATGCACGATGCTGTCCGCGGGCGCGGGACGTTGGAGGACGCCACGCACGGCGTCGATGCGAGGGCGACTCACCGGCACGCATTCTGTCGGCGTGTCGCGTTTTTGCAATCCACCCGGCGCGCCGCCACGTATCTGACGGCCCACAACCACGAGGAGCTCCCATGACGAAGACGGGAACGAATGTGTTGGCGTGGGTGCTCGGTGCCGTGCTCTGCCAGGGCTGCGCGAGCACCCCTGCGGCGGCGACACCCACCCGGACCGGAAGCGAGACGAACATGACGAAGCACGTGAAGGGCATCTTCAACGTCAAGGCGACCCCCCTGGCCCCGGACGCGGGCGCGGCGGAGTCCCCCATCGGCCGGCTGTCCATCGACAAGCGCTACCACGGCGCACTGGAGGGCACGGGCGTGGGCCAGATGCTCGCCACGCTCGACGATGGCCAGTCCGGTGGCTACGTCGCGCTGGAGCGCGTCACCGGCACCCTCGAGGGACGCAAGGGAAGCTTCACCCTCATGCATTCGGGCTCCATGACGCGCGGAGCATTCAAGGTCGTCGGCTCCGTCGTGCCCGAGTCCGGAACGGACGAGCTCCAGGGCATCTCCGGCACGTACGAGATTCAAATCGACGAGAAGGGCGTCCACCTGTACGTGCTCGACTACACCCTCGCGAGCCAGCCCTGAGCACACGCCCCGAAAGCCCCGAGCGACTTCCGTTTCCGCTCGGGGCGGGGTAGAGGCCACGCATGGCGAGCGCGACGTGGCGAGAGGACTTGAAGGCCCTGCTGGACGAGATGGACGCCTGGGCCCAGGCGCGGGGCTGGCGGCTCATCCGGGAGGCACCCCTGACGCGCGAGGAGGTGGACGCGCTGCCCCACATGCTGACCGGGTTCGAGTACGAGCTTCCGACGCCCTATCGCGAGGAGGCCTTCGTCATCCCGGACAGCTATCGCGAGTTCCTGATGCTGCACCGCGAGGTCCGGCTCGAGTACCAGCCGGACACCGAGGAGTGGGAGACGTATCGCCCGTTCCACGTCTGGGCGCCCACGATGGCCTCCCTCACGGCGGCCTGGACGCCCGCGGGCACCACGGTGGATGACCGGGAGATCACGACGACGGACCTCATCTCCTTCGCGGATGCGTACATGGGCGTGGAGGCGTCGCGGTGGTGCTTCTACACGCGCACCACACCGAAGGACGGAGAGCTGCCCGTCTACTTCGAGGACAACGACTACGAGGCGCTCGCTGGCCACTACGTGGACGACGGCACGTGGTTGGACGAGAACGACCCGATGATGTTCGGCTTCGAGAGCTTCGAGCACTGGTTCCGCGCGCTGTGCAAGGTGCTGCGTCGCGAGGACGTGGACCCCGAGGACGTCCGTCAGGTGGGCAACTCGATAAAGAAGTGAGTCGCCCGCGTCACGGACGCGGATACAGCGAGCACTCGGGTCGGGCCTGCCTGAAGACCTCGAGCTCCCCTGGCGGGACGTCCGTGCGCGACAGGTCCAGGAACTTGAGCGCGGGCAGTTGGCTCAGCCACGCCGGCAGCGCGGTGATGCGCGTGTTCTTGAGGCTGAGCGAGCGCAGGCGCGGAAGCTGCCCGAGCGCCTCCGGGAGCGTGGCGACCGCGGTGTGGTCCAGGTTGAGTGACTCGAGGTCCTGAAGGCGCCCCAGCTCGGTGGGCAGCGTGGCCAGCTCCGCGTTCCAGGAGCAGTCGAGCTGCTTGAGCTTCGTGAGCTGGCCCAGCACGGAGGGCAGCGCCTTGAGTCCCGCCCCCTTCAACGTCAGGGTCTCCAGCAGGGAGAACTCGGCCACCATGTCCGGCACCACGCCCAGCTTGCGGTGGAGCAGCGAGATGGCGCGGGTGTCGCGAGGGAAGGTGTCGAAGAGGGCCGCCGCGCCCGCCTGCCGCGCGTTCGCCGCCACTTCGCCGAGGGACTCCTGGAGCAGCGCGAGCGGGTCTCCCAACGCGGGCTTCTTCGCCGGCTTCGCGATGGCCTTGCGCAGGGGTTCGAGGGCCTTGCCGAGCCACGCCTCGAAGCTCCCCAGCTCGCGCAGGGGCAGGCTGTCCTCCACCTGGAACACGACGGGGGCGCCGCCCTTCGCACCAAGCCCGAAGGCGAAGCCGTTGACGTCGTTCAAGTCCGCGGAGGCGAACATCACGAAGCGGTACACGTGACGGCCCGCCTCCCGCTCCTCACGCACCTCGGTCCACTGACGGTTCGGCTCGCCCATGCCCTGGGACGCGCTCGCGCGCCAGCGGGGCGGCAGGAACGCCAGGGCCTTCTTACCCGTGTTGAGCCAGCGATACCCCAGCGCCTCGACGAAGCGCTGGTAGGACTCGGGCAGGAGTCCCGTCTCGTCGGGGCTCGGCTCGAACACCCGGCTCATGGGCTCCAGGTCCGCGGGGTACTGGCCCACGGCCTCCTTCCCCAGCGCCGCGAGCACCTGTTGCTCCAGCCCGGTCCACGCCGCCTCGGGAACGACAGGCTCCGGCTTCCCGGCGGAGGCGCGGGGCGCGGACTTGCTCTGGGGGGACGAGGAGGTCTTCTTCTGCGCCATGCAACACCACGGGTTCGAGTGGAGGCGCACCGCGCGCGGGGTGCCCGCGGTGCGCCTCGTGACGAATCCCGTCTAACACTCTTCGGCGAGACACTGCGTCATACACGTCGTATTGGTTCCGCACCGCTGACGACAGATGCGGTTGCACAGACAGGTCGGGTTGTCTTCACACGCCTGCGCGCTCACGTTCGAGCCGGTGTCCGCGGGCTGCTCGCTCACGGGCTCCCGCGTCTCCTCGGGCAGCGGTGCGCCACAGCCGAACATCAGGCCGAGTGCCGTCACCGCGGCCAGCCACATGCTTGCTCTCTTCATCCTGTCTTCCTGGTGGGACGCGCGGGAGTGCGCACCCGGAGTCTAAAGGCAAGCAGTCCATGAGCGCGAACGCTGCAGTGGGAGCGTCAAATGACAATCAGCCATGCTCTCTGACGCACCGCTCTATCCTTTGGCGCGCTCAGCGCAGGAAGCGCGCGAGGACCGAGAAGTCGTCCTGTCCATGTCCCGCCTTCCGGGCGGTCTGGATGAGTGCATCCATGGCCTTGGGGAGGGCGTGGTGGATGTTCCGCTCCTCGCACAGGTGAAGCAGGTGCTGGAACGCCACGTTGTGCGTGTCGAGCGTGGCGGGGCTCTCCGTGTCCGCGCCGTACCGCTCCTGCTGGATGCGCTGGAGCAGGTCGGCCACGCCGAATTGAATCATGGGCACGACGGAGTCCAGATGCGGGCCGAGCCTGTCGAGCGCAATCCCCTCCGCCCGGCAGATGGCCGCGGCCTGCAGCCCGCTGAACAGCGAGCCCCACATGTGGAACAGCATCGCGCTGTCGAGCGCGGAGGCATGGCCCTCGTCCTCGCTCACGTGCTGCGTGTTTCCACCGAGCGCCGCCAGCACGGCCTGGTGCTTGTCGTACAGGGCCTTCGGGCCCGCGTACAGGAGCGTGCAGTGGGGCTGACCGATGAGGTCTGGCGTGGCCATGATGGCGCCGTCCAGGTAGTCGATGCCGTGCCGACGTGCCCACGTCGCCTGCTCGCGCGCCAGCTTCGGCGAGCCGGACGTGAGCTGCACCAGCACCTTGCCGCGAAGCTCCCGCGTCACCTCGTCCTGTCGCAGCAGCGCGTCGCTGGTGTCGTAGTCGTTCACGTTCACGATGACGACGCTGGCGGCGTGCACCGCGTCCCGCACGGAGTCGGCGATGCGCGCGCCCGCCGTGGCCAGCGGCTCGCACCGTGCCCGGGTGCGATTCCAGACCGTCGTCGTGTATCCGCTCTGGAGGAAGGCCTTGACCAAGGCGGAGCCCATGCGGCCCGCGCCGATGACGCTGATGTGTGGCTTCATATCGTGTGTCCTTCGAGGTGGAAGTGGAACTCAGAACTGCGACAGGCCGCCGTCGACGGGCAGCTCCGCGCCGGTGGTGAACGTGGCCTCGAGGCCGAGGAACAGCGCCGCCCGGGCCACCTCCTCGGCATCCGCGATGCGCTTCATGGGCGTCAGGTGCAGGCCCTCCTGCTCGAAGGCCTCCACCTCCTGGGGCGTGGCGCCGGTGACGCCCAGCGTGGGCGTGCGCGTGAAGCCCGGGCTCACCGCGTTCACCCGGATGCCCCGTGACACCAGCTCCGCGCCGAGCACCCGCACGAACGAGCGGACCGCCGCCTTCGAGCCCGAGTAGACACTCATGCCCGGCGCGCCCGCCTCGTCCGCCACCGACGTGGTGAAGACGAACGCGCCGCCATCCCGCACGAGGGGCGCCAGCCGCTGCGCCGTGAAGAACGCCCCCTTCGTGTTGATTCCGAAGGTCTCGTCGTACACCGCCTCGGTCACCTGCTCGAAGGGCGCCAGCTTCGCGAACCCCGCGTTGACGAGGACGAAATCCACCGCGCCCAGCGTCTGCTTCACGTGCGTGGCCAGGGCGTCGATGTCCCGCAGGCTCGCCGTGTCGGAGCGCACCACGTGGGCACGCGGCCCCAGCTCCTTGCGCGCCGCCTCCAGTCCCTGCTCGCCGCGGCCGGTGAGCAGCACCTCCGCGCCCTCGGCGAGCAGCGCCTTCACCGCGGCGAGCCCGATGCCCGCCGTTCCTCCCGTCACCACCACCTTCTTCCCGGAATACCGTCCCATGTCGTCTCTCCCCTGAGGTCCTGCCTGGAGGCACGGCCGCACGCCGAGCGCGTCGGGCGCGGCGGCTTCATCGCGTGTGGGAGAGGAATACCGACGGCCCCCTCGGGGGTCGCGCACGCACGGATGTTTCGGGAGCACGAAAGGACGCCGCCCCCTATATTCAGGGGCCATGAGCGAGCACGCGCGACGACCTCGAGTCGGCCTGGGTGTCGACCTGCGCACCACGCGCGCCGGAGACCGGGTCCACCTGTCGAGCTCGGACCATGTCCTCAACATCCACGCCGGTGAGCCCGTGCGGGTGTCCTGTCTCGCCAGCCAGCACTCTTCGGTGCGCACGCGAGGTGAGCTGTTCCTCCTGCCCGCGGGCCACACCGACACCTGGGTGGAGGACGATGACAGCGTGGGCCTGGACCTGCGCCTGCCGCACTCCCTGCTCCAGCGGGCGGCCGAGGACATGGGGTTGGACCCGGACCGCGTGGGCGTGGCGCTGCGGCACCACTTCCGCGACGCGCAGCTGGAGCACATCGCCTGGGCCCTGGAGGCCGAGGCCCGCGCGGACTTCCCCAACGGGCTGCTGTACCGGGAGAGCCTGGGCCTCGCGCTCGCGGCCCGGCTGCTGTCCCACTACCGCGCGGAGGTCGAGGTGCGTGGGGGCCTGTCCGCGGACCAGCTCCAGCGCGTCACGGACTACGTGGAGACGCACCTGGACGAGGACCTCTCGCTCGCGACGCTGGCCCGGGTGGCGGCCGTCAGCGCGTCGCACCTCAAGACGCTCTTCAAGCGCTCCACCGGGCTGCCCGTCCACGAGTACGTGATTCAGCGCCGCGTGGAGCGGGCCCGCACGCTGCTCCTGCGCGGCGAGCTGCCCACGGGACAGGTGGCCCTGGAGGCGGGCTTCTCCCACCAGAGCCACATGGCCCGCTGGATGCGCCGCGTGCTGGGCGTGACGCCGGGTGACATCCTGCGCTCGCGCGCCTGATTCCGCGTTGCCGGTGGGGCCGAGGCAGGCGTAGAGCCTTCCTCATGTCCGAAGAGACGCCCGATGTCCGCATGCTCGCCATCTTCGAGGCGAATGGCTTCCACTTCGCCTCCGTCGAGGAAGCCTGGGCCCGCGCCCGGCACCTGTACCCGCTGCTGCCTTCCGTGGTCGACCGCTTCCCGGAGGAGCGCGCCCACCAGGTCTGCGCGGACTGGTTGAGCCGGGTGGCCGAGCGCATCCAGGACGCGCGGCCGGCGGCGGAGCTGTTCGCCCAGGCCCGCTCGAAGACGCCTCCACGCCAGGCGCACCTCGTCGCCAGCGGGCTGGGGGACCTGCGCAATGCGTGGGTGCTGGGCAGCAAGCCCGCGGCCGCCGCCTTCGCCGATGCCGCCAGCCACCTCGCCGAGGTGTGGGCGGCCAGGACCTCAGGAGAGGAGGACGCGGAGACCGACGCGTGGCAGCGCTCCCAGGAGGCCTCCAAGGCCCTGGTGACGGCCTGGGTGCTGAACCAGGGGCGGGGGGACCAGGACAAGGAGGCCCGGGTCCAGGCCCGCGAGGCGCTGACCGACCTGCTGCGTGAGGCCCGGGCCGCGAAGGCCCTCGAACAAACCTGACATACTCCTGTCACAGGCAGGGGCCATAACTCCCTCATCACAGCGACTCACCGAGGAGAACCCGCCATGAGCCTGACCCCTGCCCAGAAGTCCCCCACCCTGAAGAAGTACGTCGGAGGCTGTCACTGCGGCGCCGTGCGCTTCGAGGCCGAGGTGGACCTCGCCGAGGCGGTGAGCCGCTGCAACTGCACCGTCTGCACGAAGATGGGGGGCACGACGACGCAGGTGGCCCCCAGCTCGTTCCGCGTCCTCCAGGGCGAGAACGAGACGGGCGAGTACCGCGTGGGCAAGAGCCCCAACTACCGGCGCTTCTGCAAGCACTGCGGCGTGCAGGCCTACGGCGGTGGCTTCGTCGAGGAGCTGGGCGGGGACTTCCGCTCCATCAACGTGGGCTGCCTGGACGGCGTGGACCTCTCCAAGCTCAAGGTCCAGTACTGGGACGGCCGTCACGACAACTGGCAGGCGGGTCCGCGCTCCGAGCCGTGGCCCCTGCGCGCCGCCTGAGACGCCTCGAGCGGGCCCGTCCTCAGCGGCGGGCCAGCGTGGCCTCCAGGCCGAGCAGTACGACGTCCAGGCCGCGGCGGAACTCCTCGTCAGGGGGGAGCCGCCGCGCGTCCCCGGCCGTCTGACGCAGCAGGGGATGGCGGCCGGTGTCCAGCTGTGTGAGCGCGGCGGTGCCCTCTCCGGACAGGGCGCCCAGGTGCATGAGCTGGACGGAGCCGAAGACATGGCTCACCAGCGTGCGCAGGGCGACGAGCCGCCCAAGGCCCTCGAAGCCGCCCTCCGTCAGGAGCGCGAGCAGCGCCTCGGCCCACGCCAGCGTGCCCTCGGTGCAGTGGCGCCGGGTGAGCACCAGCGGCGCGACGCAAGGGTGGCGCGCCACCGCCCCTCGCACCTGTCCCAGCAGCGTCTTCACCCGCTCGGTCCAGGGCGTGTCCCCAGCCGGGCCGGGCAGGCGCACGTCCCGCATCACCGCGTCGACGACCAGCGCCTCCAGCGCCTCCCGCCCCTCCACGTAGCGGTACAGGGACATGGTCCCCATGCCGAGCGCGCTCGCCACCGAGCGCATGGACAGCGCGGCCAGCCCCTCCCGCTCGATGACGGTGAGGGCGGCGTCGGCGATGCCGGGCAGGGTGAGCGAGCGGGGACGTGGCATGGGCGCGAGGCTGGCGTACAGCGTACGCCCAGGGTGGGGCCGTTACGACTCCTCTCGAGTGGAGGCCGGGGCCTCCATGATTCCGGCAGGTTGCCTGCTCCGGCAGGGCGTGTGTGCTTTTTCCTCCTATCGCGACACAACCTCGGGTGCCCAGAGTCCGAGAATCTTCACGAACCTGTCACCTCTGGGCCCCCCCACCATGAAGATTCGCGCCGACCTCCCGAAGCTTCCCGTCACGCGTTCCACGGACACCCGGCCCGCGACGGCGCCCGAGGTGAAGAACAAGGCCCTGGGCTTCACCGAGGGCTCCACCTTCGAGGCGGCGACGAAGCCCGCGCTGGCGAAGCCGGCCACGCCGCTGACGGCGCCGACGGTGAAGTCCGGCCCGGTGGCCCTGGACAGCGACACCAGCAAGGCGGCCATCCAGACGACGGTGGACTTCCTGCAGAAGCAGGCGGCGCCCACGGTGTCGCAGCTGCTCGCCGGCAGGCAGGGCGTCAACGCCGCGGACTTCGCGCCGCGCGCGGTGGAGAAGGACGACCTGGGCTTCACGCACGTGCGCATGGACCGCAAGCACGAGGGCGTGCCCGTCTTCGGCGAGCAGGTGGTGGGGCACCTGGACCGCGAGGGCAAGCTGGAGAGCCTGACGGGTGACGTGGGCACCATCCCCGCGGGCCTGGGCAAGAAGGAGACGAAGCTGTCCGCCGAGGACGCGCTGGCCGTGGCCCAGAAGGAGTTCAACGGCCCCACGGACCGCAAGCCCGTCTCCGAGCGCGTCATCTTCAAGGACGCCAACGGCGAGTACAAGGCCGCGTACCACGTGGAACTGAGCAACACGACGGACGTGGGCCCGGGCAAGGACCCCCGCCGCATGCAGTACCTGGTCGACGCGAACACCGGCAAGGTGCTGGAGCAGTACAACCAGATGGGCGGCGTGGGCAGCCACGCACACGGCGCGGACCCCGCGGGCCACTCGCACGCGGTGAAGCCCTCGCTGACGGCCGAGACGCCGACGACCGAGGAGCCCGGCACGCCCGCGCCCTCGAGCAAGGCGGACGACACCACCCAGTACAGCGGCAAGGTGGAGATCGGCAGCACGAAGAACGCGGACGGCACGTACTCGCTCGAGGACACCTCGCGCGGCGGCGGCGTGGTGACGCGTGACGCGCTCAACCGCGACCCGAACACCGACAACACCACGCACGCGGCCGTCACCGACGACAATGACATCTGGGGCGAGGGCACCGACTCCGCGCGCAACAAGGACGCGGTGGACGCGCAGTACGGCGCCCAGGCCACGTACGACTTCTACAAGGACGTGCTCGGCCGCGACTCCATCGACGGCAAGGGCGAGAAGCTCATCTCCGACGTGCACGTGGGCAAGGACTTCGCCAACGCCTTCTGGGACGGCGAGAAGATGAACTACGGCGACGGTGACGGCGACCAGTTCGGCTCGCTCACCACGCTGGACATCGCGGGCCACGAAATCACCCACGGCCTCACCGAGCGCACCGCGGGCCTGCAGTACCGCAACGAGTCGGGCGCCCTCAACGAGGCGATGAGCGACATCATGGGCGTGGGCGTGGAGTGGTACGCCAGCCAGCGCAACGACGCGGTGAAGTTCGACTGGACGGTGGGCGAGGACACGTTCACGCCCAACAACGGCGACGACACCGACGGCCTGCGTGACTTGAGCAACCCCTCCAGCGACGGCATGTCGCCGGACCACTACTCGAAGCGCTACACCGGCTGGCAGGACAACGGCGGCGTGCACATCAACTCGGGCATCCCGAACAACGCCTTCTACCTGCTGTCCGAGGGTGGCAAGAACCGCACCTCCGGCGTGGAGGTGAAGGACGGCATCGGCATCGAGAAGGGCCTGAAGATCTACTCGCGCGCGCTGAACTTCTACATGACGCCGACCACCAACTTCGCCCAGGCGAAGGAGGCCACGTACAAGGCGGCGCAGGACCTCTACGGCAAGGACTCCGTGGAGGCCCAGAAGGTGCTGGAGAGCTGGGGCGCGGTCGGCGTGAAGTAGTCGCGGTCCCTGCTGCTTCATCCCCGCCGCGCTCGAGCCACCCGGCTCGCGCGGCGGGGCGCATTGCCGGGCCTCCCCGCGCGTCGTCGGCGCCGCGTGCACCTGACAACCGGGGGCTCCCGGGCGGAGCGGACGGCTGCCCGCAGGCTCGTCCCTCTCCGGGGAACGAGGCTCCCACCTGGGGGCAACACCATCTCCTCTTCCAGAGCGCCTTCACCGCCTGGAGAGAACATGCCCCTGCATGGAAAAGACGAAGTCCGGGACCGCCTCAACGATGACGTCTACGCCTCGCCGGACTTGTCCGTGCCGATGCCGAAGTACCGCATCCCCGAGGATGAGCACAGCCCCGACCATGCCTACGCCGTGGTGCACGACGAGCTGCTGCTGGACGGCAACTCGCGGCAGAACCTGGCCACCTTCTGTCAGACCTGGTCCGAGCCCCAGGTGCACAAGCTGATGGACGAGTGCCTCGACAAGAACATGATCGACAAGGACGAGTATCCGCAGACCGCCGAAATCGAGACGCGCTGCGTGAACATGCTCGCCGACCTCTGGCACGCGCCCCACGCGTCCAGCACGATGGGCTGCTCCACCACGGGCTCCAGCGAGGCGGCCATGCTGGGGGGCCTGGCGCTGAAGTGGCGCTGGCGCAAGCGGCGCGAGGCCGAGGGCAAGCCTACCGACAAGCCGAACCTCATCTGCGGCCCGGTGCAGATCTGCTGGCACAAGTTCGCGCGCTACTTCGACGTGGAGCTGCGCCAGGTGCCGCTCGCGCCCGGGCGCATGGTGATGACGCCCGAGGAGGTGCTCAAGCACTGCGACGAGAACACCATCGGCGTCGTGCCCACGCTGGGCATCACCTTCAACCTGCTCTACGAGCCGGTGGCGGACATCGCCGCGGCGCTGGACGAGCTGGAGGTGCGCACGGGGCTGGACATCCCCATCCACGTGGACGCGGCCAGCGGCGGCTTCCTGGCGCCCTTCATCCACCCGGACGTCGTCTGGGACTTCAAGCTGCCGCGCGTGAAGTCCATCAACGCCTCCGGCCACAAGTTCGGCCTCACGCCGCTGGGCTGCGGCTGGGTCGTGTGGCGCGACAAGGAGGACCTGCCCGAGGAGCTCATCTTCCGCGTGGACTACCTGGGCGGCGACATGCCGACCTTCGCGCTGAACTTCTCGCGGCCGGGCGGTCAGATTGTCATCCAGTACTACAACTTCCTGCGGCTCGGGCGGGAGGGCTACCGGCGGTTGCAGCAGGCGTGCTCGGACACCGCGAACTACATCGCGAAGGCCATCGAGCAGATCGGCCTGTTCGACATCGTCTACGACGGACGGGGCGGCGTGCCGGGCGTGTGCTGGAAGCTGAAGGAGGGGACGGACCCGGGCTTCACGCTCTACGACCTGGCGGACCGCCTGCGTGAGCGAGGCTGGTTGGTGCCCGCCTATCCCATGCCCGCGAACATCCAGGACCTGGTGGTGCAGCGCGTGCTGGTGCGCCACGGCGTGAGTCGTGATTTGGCCACGCTGCTGGTGACGGACCTGCTCGCGTGCATCGAGCACTTCCGCCGGCATCCGGTCAGCGCGCCGATGACGCGGGAAGAGGCCTCCGGCTACCACCACTGAGGTGGGGCTGTCGGGGAGGGTGCGGGAGCGCGTCAGGTGCGGACGCGCTCCCGTTTTTTCGGGTCAGCGCTCGTCGTTGCGCTGGAGGAAGTCCACCAGGCTGTCCACGTAGCGCGAGTCGATGAGCGTCGTCAGGTGCGTGCGGCCGGGGATGATGACGTTCTCGAACCCCGCGAGCTCGCGCTCCAGGCGCACCGTCTTGGAGTAGGGCGCGTCGAACTCGCCGTTCACCGCCTGCACCGGCACGCGCAGGGAGTACAGGTCGATGGAGGGCGGCCACCACGCGGTCCACGCCTCGGTGATGGCGGCGACGAATCGCGGGTCCGGCGGCGGCGCTCCGGCGATTTCGTCGAGGATGCGCTGCTCGTCGGGGTCCGTGCCCTTCGGGTCCCGGGCCTCGGCCTCCGCGCGGAGGACCGGGTCCAGCTCCTCCACGCCCGCGCCGCCCAGGCTCGCGCTGATGACCCGCTCGGGTGCGCGGGTCATCAACACGCGCGTCATCGCCGCGCCCATGGAGTAGCCCACGAGGTGGGCCCGCTGGATTCCGAGTTACTGCTGTTTCAGCGAAACGCAATGGGCTCGAACTGCTTCCCGTCGCGCGAGGACGTCAGGTGATGGGGGAACACCGTCCAGAGCCTGTCCCCGGCGACGACGAGCCGGGGGACGCCGGGGGCGGGGG